>NZ_JAOECR010000012.1:0-92211 GCF_029836955.1 Stenotrophomonas sp. GD04054
GCGGCTGTAATGCGCGACCAGGCGGTCGCCGAGCATCTGCAGCAACTGCACCAGGATCAGCAGCAGGACCACGGTGACCAGGGCCACGTCGGTGTGCGAGCGCTGGTAGCCGTCGCGGAACGCCAGGTCGCCGAGGCCGCCGGAGCCGATCGCACCGCCCATTGCGGTGAAACCAATCAGCGCCACGGTGGTGACCGTCGCACCGGCGATCAGGCCGGGGCGCGCCTCGGGCAGCAGCACGCGGGTGACCAGCTGCCAGGTGGTGGCACCCATCGACTGGGTCGCTTCGATCACGCCACGATCCACTTCGCGCAGTGCGGTTTCGACCAGGCGCGCGTAGAACGGCGCGGCACCGATCACCAGCGGCACGATCGCACCGCGTACCCCCAGCGACGTCCCCATCAGGAACAGGGTGACCGGGATCAGCACGATCATCAGGATGATGAAAGGCACCGAGCGCAGCAGGTTCACCACCAGCGCCAGCACGCCGTAGGCGAACGGGCGGCGCTTCATCTGCGGCGCGCCGAACAGGTACAGCAGCACGCCCAGCGGCAGGCCGATGGCCAGGGTCAGCGGCAGCGAACCGAGCAGCATCAGCAGAGTGTCGATGGTGGCCTGGCCGATGTCGGCCCACTTGCCCGCATCCAGGTGGCGGAAGAATCCGCCGGCAGTGGCGATGATCATCGACGCAGCTCCTCAACGTGCACGCCGGCAGCCACGAACGCGGCCTGCGCGGCGGACTGGTCACCGCCCACCAGGGCGACCACCAGCTGGCCATACGGGGTGTCCTTGATCCGGTCGATACGGCCGGACAGGATGTTGTAGTCGACCCCGGTCTCCCGCGCGACACTGCCGAGCAGGGGTTCGTAGGTGTCTCCGCCGAGGAAGGTCAGCCGCACGATGCGGCCACCGACGGCATCGAAATCACGATGCAGCGCACCTTCATCCACGTGCTCCGATTCGCTGACGAAACGGCGCGTGGTCGGGTGCTGCGGATGCAGGAACACCCGGGTGACCGGCCCGGTCTCGACCATCTGGCCGGCGTCGAGCACGGCGACACGGTCGCAGACACGGCGGATCACATCCATCTCGTGGGTGATCAGCACGATGGTCAGGCCCAGCTCGCGGTTGATCTTCGACAGCAGCGACAGCACCGAGGCCGTGGTCTGCGGATCCAGCGCGCTGGTGGCCTCGTCGCACAGCAGGATCTGCGGGCGGGTCGCCAGCGCACGGGCGATGCCGACGCGCTGCTTCTGCCCACCGGACAGCTGTGCCGGGTACTTCTGCGCGTGCGCCTCCAGGCCCACGGTCTGCAGCAGCTCGGCAACGCGTGCATCGATCTCCGCCTTCGGCGTGCCCGCCAGCTCCAGCGGGAAGGCAACGTTGCCGGCCACCGTGCGCGAAGACAACAGGTTGAAGTGCTGGAAGATCATGCCGATGCGCCGGCGCAGCGCGCGCAGGCCGTCCGCGTCCAGTGCGGTGACATCCTCGCCACCGATCAGCAGGCGACCACCGCTGGGCTCTTCCAGGCGGTTGATCATGCGGATCAGGGTCGACTTGCCGGCGCCGGAATGGCCGATGATGCCGAATACCTCACCGGCCTCGATGGTCAGGTCCAGCGGCTGCAGCGCGCTGACTGCGCGGCCGGCAACGGCATAGGATTTGTGCAGGCGCTGGAACTCGATCACGGGCGTGGCTCACCGGCTGGGTGACGGAAGGGGGCGTGCAGCCTACCAGCGCAGGCGGTCGCGCGCCCGCGCCATGGGCCAGAATGTTATTCCTTTTGGTTCTAAGTAGCCCGCGCCCGGTAGTGTCGGCCGCTGGCCGGCACCTGCAGCGGTCCCTCCGGGGCAAGGAGTTGCCGGCCAGCGGCCGGCACTACCCCGGCTCAGGGATGATCCAGCGGCTTCGGCGGTTCCTGCCGGTTCACCCGCTCACGGTGCAGCAGGTACAGCCCCGAGGCGACGATGATCGCCGCGCCCACCCAGGTATAGCCATCCGGCAGCTGGCCCCAGAAGGCCAGATCCCAGCCGATCACCCACACCAGGCCGCTGTACTCCAACGGCGCGATCATCGAGGCCTCGCCCAGCTGGAACGCCTTGGTCAGGGCAATCTGGCCCAGCGCCCCAGCCAGACCCATGCCGGCGATCAGCGGCGCATGCGCCAGCTGCAGTGGCACCCAGCCGGGAAGGGCCAGCAGGCCGGCACCGATGGCCATGATCACCAGGAACCAGACCACCATCGACTGCGAGGTATCGGTGCGGGTGAGCAGGCTGACCGTGATCGCCGCCACGGCATACGCGGTGGCCGCGGCCAGCACCATCAGCCCCGGCACCGAAATGAAGCCGTCCACGCCCGGCCGCAGCACCACCAGCACGCCGACCAGGCCGATGCCGATGGCCACCCAGCGCCGCGGGCCAACCCGCTCACCCAGCAACGGCACCGACAGCGCGGCGATCAGCAGTGGGGCAACGAAATAGATGGTGTAGGCGGTGGACAGCGGCAGGTCACGCAGGGCGAACACGAAGCAGCCGATCATCGCCATGCCCAGCCCACCACGCAGCAGGTGCAGGCCCCAGCGGCGCGGGATCAGCGAGCGCGGGCCGGCGCTGACCAGCACCCAGACCAGCACGAACGGCAACGAAGCCGCACCACGCAGGAAGGTCACTTCCAGGGTCGGATAGCTGGCCGACAGCTGCTTCATGCCAGCATCCATCAGCGAGAAACAGGCGACCGCAGCGACCATCCAGGCCACCGCACGCGAAGGGGAGCGTTGCACGTTCATGGCCCATTATCGCCGACAGCACCGGATTGTAGAGTCGAGCCTGGCTCGACTCTACAGAAAGCGGGCATGCGGGCCGGCGCGATAGAATGGCCACCACTGAATCCTGCGGAGCATCGCCCATGCCCTCCTTCGACGTCGTGTCCGAAGTCGACACCCACGAGCTGACCAACGCCATCGACCAGGCCAACCGTGAACTGGCCACCCGCTTCGACTTCAAGGGCGTGGACGCCAAGTTCGAACGCGATGGCGATGTCATCAACCAGACTGCGCCGACCGAGTTCCAGCTCAAGCAGATGAACGACATCCTGCGCGCCCGCCTGGCCGCGCGCGGCATCGACGTGCTCAGCCTGGAGTTCGGCGACATCGAAACCAACCTGGCCCAGGCCCGGCAGAAGATCACCGTCAAGCAGGGCATCGAGCAGAAGATCGCCAAGAAGATCGCGGCGGCACTGAAGGACGCCAAGCTGAAGGTGGAAAGCCAGATCAACGGCGACAAGCTGCGCGTGCAGGGCAAGAAGCGCGACGATCTGCAGGACGCCATCGCCGTGCTCAAGGCCGGCAAGTTCGAACTGCCGCTGCAGTTCAACAACTTCCGCGACTGATGCCCCCGCCGGGCCCTGCCCGGTGGACTACGCGGTCAATCGCGCAGCAGCTTGTACAGCGTGGTGCGCGAGATTCCCAACTGGCGTGCGGCCAGGCTGAGGTTGCCGCCAGCGGCCTGGGCCGCGCGACGCGCGGCCTCACGCTGCTGGTCACGCAACAGCGGCGCGCCTGGATCTGCCGGGTTGCTCCGCACAGTAGACCGGTGCGCCGCGCCCCGCGGCCCCTGCAGACGCTGCAGGTAGACCGCACTGCCCTCGCCCAGCCGGACCCGATGCGCTGCGCCCGGTTGCAGCAGCCGACGCCGTTGCGCCGCACTGGCACCGGAAAACAGCGCTTCCAGACCCAGCAGCGGCAACGGCCCGCGCCGTGGCAGGCCCAGCAGGCGCCGTGCAACGCGGTTGGCTGCACGCAGCTGGCCATCCTCCTGCACCGCCAGCAGCCCCTGCAGCGGTGACGCCAGCCAGCGCGGATCATGTTGCACGGCCAGCAGGTGCACGTCAGTGAGGCTGTGGAACAAGCGATTTTCGCTGGCCAGCGCAGCCTGCCGGAAATAGCCTTGCAGCAGCGCGGGATCGCGCTCGCCAAGACCGGTGATATCGATCACTCCGCAGACCCGACCGTCGAGATCGTGCAGTGGCTCGCTCAGGCAGAACACCGGCGCGAACCGCTGCAGGTAGTGTTCGTTGCCGCGCACCAGTGCCGGCACATCGCCGGCCAGGCTGACCGCTGGCGCGGTGGTGCCGATCTCGGTCTCGCCCAGCTGTCGCCCGACCTGGATCGGCCGCAGCAAGGGAGCATCTTCCAGCCCGTGGGCCTGCTGCGCGATCACCATGCCGTCGCGGTTGGCGCAGAACATCGTCCAGCCACGCCCACCGAAGGCCGCCCAGAGCTGTTCCAGCTCCGGCTGCACGCAACGCGCCAGGCGCCGGTCATCGGGATGGGACAGATGGCGGCCATCGCCCAGCAGCGGCCGATAGTCCGGCTCCTGCCCCGGCTGCAGGCCCGCCGCGCGCGAACGCAGCCATGACTGCTGCAGCGGCAGCGGCAACACGCCCAATGAGCGCGCATCGCCGTCGGCGAAAGCGGCACGTGCCGCCACCAGTTGTTGCTGCCCGACTGTCGTGGCCATCATGGACGCAGCGTACACCCGCCAGCGGCAACGCCATGTTACGTCTCGGCAACGGAGCGTTTCCGTTTCAAGACGCGTTCAAACAAAGGGGCAGAGCCGTTATGGAAAACGGATCTGCCCCATGCCGGCCAGCGGCCGGCACTACCAACAAGGGAAACTACGCCGCGATGCGCAGCACCGGCTTCAGGGTAATGCCACGGGTACTGTCTTCGGCGGCCTGGTTGATCTGTTCCAGCGGATAGAACTTCACCAGTTTGTCGAACGGGAAACGTCCCTGCTGGAACAGGGTCACCAGCTGCGGAATGAACACCTGCGGCACACTGTCGCCCTCGACGATGCCGCGGATGCTGCGACCGCCGAGCAGCAGGTTGTTCACATCGAAACTGGCGGTGGTGCCCAGCTTCGGCGCACCGACCACGCCCATCATGCCCAGCCCACCCAGCGCCTCGACGCCAGCGGACAGCACGTCCGGACGACCGGTCGATTCCAGCGCGAAGTCAGCACCCCCACCCGTGATCGCACGCACCGCCTCGACCACATCGGTCTCCCGGCTGTTGACCACGTGGGTGGCCCCCAGCTCCAGAGCAAGCTCCAGGCGCGAAGGCACCACGTCGATGGCAATGATGGTGGTGGCCCCGGCCACCTTGGCCGCCATCACCGCGCTCAGGCCCACCGCACCGGCACCATAGCTTGCAAAGCTGCTGCCCGACCGCACCTGCAGCGAGTTGAGCACCGCACCGGCACCGGTCTGGATGCCGCACCCCAGCGGGCCCAGCAGTTCCAGTGGTGCGTCATCAGGCACCTTGATCGCATTGATCTCGCGGGCCAGCGCGTAGGTGGCAAACGAGGACTGGGCGAAGAAATGATCGTGCAGCGGCTGGCCCTGCGCATCGGTGATCGCGGTATGGCCGTGGCCATCATCGCCACCGAAGTTCAGGGCGAAGAAATCCCTGCAGTAAGCACCGTGTCCCCCCCGGCAGGGATTGCAGTGACCACAGGCGCCGTAGGTCAGCACCACGTGATCCCCCGCCTTGAGGTCGCGCACGTTCGGGCCAACCGCTTCGACGATGCCCGCCCCCTCATGGCCCAGCACCGCCGGCAGCGGCACCGGATAGTACTGATCGCGCACGATCAGGTCGGTATGGCACAGGCCGGTGGCCACCACCTTCACCAGCACCTCGTCGTCCTGCGGACCGCGCAGCGTCGCCTGCTCGATGACGAAGGGCTGCTCCTTGCCGCGTACCACGGCGGCGGTGATCTCACGCGTTGCGTTGTCGTCGTTCATCGTGATGGCTCCTTCGATCAGATCGGGTAAGCGGGCGCTTCGCCCTTGACGGTCAACCACTGCCACTGGGTGAACTCCTCGCCGTTGGCCGGGCCACCGATGCTGGTGCCGTTGCCGGACGCGCCGACGCCGCCGAAGGGGTTGATCACCTCGTCATTCACTGTCTGGTCGTTGATGTGCAGCAGACCGGTACGCAGGCGCTCGCCGATCTTCAGCGCGCGGCCGACGTTGCTGGACACGATCGCCATCGACAGCCCGTACTCGCTGTCGTTGGCCAGGCGCACGGCTTCATCGTCATCGTCGAACGGCACCACCACCGCTACCGGCGCGAAGATTTCCTCGCTGAAGGCCGGATTGTCGGCCGCAACGTTGCCGAGCACGGTGGGTGCGAAGAACAGCTCCCGGTGCGTGCCGCCCGCTTCCAGCGTGGCACCGGCCTGCACCGCCTGCTCGACCACGCGTGCAGCATGGTCGCGCTGGCCAGCATTGATCAGCGGGCCGATCGCCACGTCCTCACGTGCCGGGTCGCCTACCTTCAGCGCGTTGGCCTTGGCCACCAGTTTCTGCAGGAACGTGTCGTGGATCTTCCGGTGCACCAGCACGCGGCCGGTCGCCATGCAGATCTGGCCCTGGTGCAGGTAGACGCCCCACGCGGTGTTGGCCACCGCCAGGTCCAGGTCCGCATCGTCCAGGATGATCAACGAATTCTTGCCACCCAACTCCAGCGAAACCTTTTTCAGGTGCTTGCCCGCCGCTTCGCCGACCTTGCGCCCGGCGGCGGTGGAACCGGTGAACTGGATCATCGCCACGTGCGGGTCACTGGTCAGCGCGGCCCCGGCCGCGCCATCGCCGGGCAGCATGTGCAGCACGCCTGCCGGCAGGCCCGCCTGCTCGAACAGGCGTGCGATCACCGCGCCACCACACGCTGCCGTACGCGGGTCCGGCTTGAGAACCACAGCGTTGCCCAGCGCGATCGCCGGGGCCACCGCACGCATCGCCAGATAGAGCGGGAAGTTGAACGGCGAAATGACCCCGACCACACCCAGCGGGCGGCGCCGCGCCAGATTCAGCTTGCCCGGCTCGGAGGGCAGGATCTCACCCGTGCTGCGCGACGGCAGTGCGGCGGCCTCGTGCAGCGCCTTGATCGTCACCTTGGCCTCGAAGCCGGCCTTCAGGCGGGTCGAGCCGCTTTCGCGCACCAGCCACTCGACCAGGGTGTCGATGTTCTCTTCGGCCAGACGCGCGGCCTTGCGCAGCACGTCGGCACGCTGTTCGTAGGGCGCCGCCGCCCAAGCCTGCTGCGCCTGTGCCGCGGCAGCCGCCGAACGCGCGATCTGCGCCGGGTCGACCAGGCCGATCTCGCCCAGCTCCCGGCCAGTGGCCGGTTCAATCACCGGGTGCCGTTGCGGGGCAGCCTGCCAGTGGCCATCAAAGAAGGCGCCGGCCCAGAGGGCGTCCGGCAGCCACGGGGAAGATGCAGTCATGGGTGTCCTCCTGTGTCGTGCATCCATTCCACGCCCGTCGCCCCGGGCTGGCAATCGGCCATCCATCGGTAGCGCGCAACGGTTTGAATCTTCAGGAATTTCCTGCTTCGCCACTGTCCAGTTCCTGCACAGTGGACAGCGCAGCACCGGCACACTGCCTACAATGGCAGCCCCGCCAGCCCACGTGCCCGCCATGACCGATTCCCACCTGCCCACCGATGACCCGATCGCCGCCACCCGCCTGTGGCTGGAGCGCATCGTCATCGGCCTGAACCTGTGCCCGTTCGCCAAGGCGGTGTACGTGAAGGACCAGGTCCGCATCGTGCTCAGCGATGCGACCACGCCGGAAGCGCTGGTTGAACAGCTGGCCGAGGAGCTGGTGCTGCTGCGCGATACCCCGGCCGAGCAGATCGACACGACGCTGATCGTGCATCCGCAGGTGCTGACCGATTTCCTCGACTACAACGATTTCCTCGACAACGCCGATGCGGCGATCGAGGCACTGGACCTGCAGGGCATCCTGCAGGTGGCCAGCTTCCACCCGGACTACCAGTTCGATGGCGTGGCCGCGGACGACGCCAGCAACTACACCAACCGCGCGCCCTTCCCCACCCTGCACCTGCTGCGCGAAGACAGCGTGGCACGCGCGGTGGATGTCTATCCGGACCCGGACGTGATCGTCGAGCGCAACATCCAGACCCTGGACCGCATCGGTGTGGACGGCTGGCATCGCCGCCTGCGCGGCGAAGACCTGACGTGAGCACGGTGCCGCCGATCGCCGCATGGCCGGCCGCGCCACTGTCGGGCAAGGTTGTGCTGGTCACCGGCGGTGCCAACGGCATCGGCCGTGGTATTGCCCAGGCCGTACTTGGTGCCGGTGGACGCGTGCTGATCGGCGACCTGGACGTGGAGGCCGGAGAAGCGTGTCTGGCGGAATGGCAGCGCGGCGAGGATGCCGCGTTCCAGCGCCTGGACATCACCGACGAAGCCAGCGTGCGCGACTTCATCGCCGTGGCCCTGCAGCGTTTCGGCCGTATCGACGGACTGGTGAACAACGCGGGCATCGCCGGTCCACACGGCACAGGGTTGCAGGATATGGACTGGGACGAGTGGCAGCGCCGGCTGTCGTCACTGCACGGTGCATTCCTGTGCAGCAAGCACACGTTGCCAGCACTGACCGCCAGCGCCGCCGGTGCGATCATCAACATCGCCTCCACCCGGGCCTGGCAATCCGAAGCACACAGCGAAGCCTATGCGGCAGCCAAGGGTGGGCTGGTGGCCTTCACCCATGCACTTGCGATCAGCGCCGGTCCGGCGGTGCGTGTGAACAGCATCAGCCCCGGCTGGATCGGCACCACTGCGTGGCAGGCCCCCTCACGGCGCCACGCGCCGGAATACTCAGCCATCGACCATGCGCAACACCCGGTCGGCCGGGTCGGCCGCCCCAAAGACATCGGTGCACTGGCGGTGTACCTGCTGTCGTCGCTGTCCGGTTTCACCACCGGCCAGGACTTCATCGTGGACGGCGGCATGACCCGGAAGATGATCTACGCCGAATGACCCCAAGGCGCGACGCCCGGTAGAGGCCAACCTTGGTTGGCTTGGGCTTTTCGCCGACCAAGGCGTTACGCCATGTCCGAACATTCCGGTAGATCCACGCCATGCGTGGATCGCGGTAACGTGCCAACCAAGGTTGGCACCTACCAAACACCTTACGCCATGCCCGAGTGGCGCAGCAGCGCGTCGATCTGAGGCGCGCGGCCGCGGAAGGCCTTGAAGTTCTCCGCCGCCGGGCGGCTGCCACCGCGCGACAGGATCTCATCGCGGAAGCGCGCGCCGGTTTCAGCCAGCGCCTGCGGCGCCTCCTCGAACGCCGCATAGGCATCGGCGCTCAGCACCTCGGCCCACTTGTAGCTGTAGTAACCGGCTGCGTAGCCGCCGGCGAAGATGTGGCTGAACTGATGCGGGAAGCGATTCCAGACCGGCGGATGGTTCACGGCCACTTCCGCACGCACGCGGTCGAGCAGTGCCAGCACGCTGTCCTGCGCCGGTTCGAACTGGCTGTGCAGCAGCATGTCGAACAGACCGAACTCCAGCTGGCGAACGGTGGCCATGCCGCTGTGGAAGTTGCGTGCAGCCAGCATGCGCTCGTACAGCGCGCGCGGCAGCGGCTCGCCACTGTCCACATGTGCGGTCATCGCCTGCAGGTGCTCCCATTCCCAGCAGAAGTTCTCCATGAACTGGCTGGGCAGCTCCACCGCGTCCCATTCCACGCCGTTGATGCCGGCCACACCCAGTTCGCCGATGCGGGTCAGCAGCTGATGCAGGCCGTGGCCCATTTCATGGAACAGGGTGGTCACTTCATTGTGGCTGAAGGTAGCCGGCTTGCCATTGGCACCTCGGCCGAAGTTGCACACCAGGTAGACCAGCGGCGTCTGCACGCTGCCGTCGGCACGCTCGCGGCGGTTGCGGCAATCATCCATCCACGCGCCACCGCGCTTGCCTTCGCGCGCGTACAGGTCCAGGTAGAACTGGCCAACCAGCGCGCCCTGCGCATCGACCAGGCGGAAGAAGCGCACATCCTCGTGCCACACCGGCGCGCTGTCCTCCTGCACGCGCAGGCCGTACAGCTGCTCGATCACCGAGAACAGGCCGCCCAGCGCCTTCGGTTCGGTGAAGTACTGCTTCACTTCCTGTTCGGAATAGCTGTAACGCGCCTGCTTCAGGCGATCGGCAGCGAATGCCAGGTCCCAGGCCTGCAGGCTGTCGATACCGAGTTGCTCGCGTGCGAACTGTTCCAGTTCAGCACGGTCCTTGGCGGCGAACGGCTTGGCGCGCGTGGCCAGGTCGCGCAGGAAACCGAGCACCTCGGCCGGGTCCTGCGCCATCTTGGTGGCCACCGAATAGTCACCATACGAACCGAAGCCGAGCAGTGCGGCGAGTTCCGCGCGCAGGGCGAGGATGCGGTCGATGTTGCCGCTGTTGTCCAGCGTGTCATCGCCGAATTCGGACGCACGCTGTGCGCTGGCACGGTACAGGATTTCGCGCAGGTCGCGGTCCTCACCCCAGGTCTGCACCGGCAGGTAGCACGGCATCTGCAGGGTCAGTTTCCAGCCAGACTTGCCGTCCTTCTGTGCTGCGGCATGCGCGGCGGCCTTCACGTCTTCCGGCAGGCCCTTCAATCGCGCTTCGTCCTCGACGATCAGCGACCAGGCATCGGTAGCGTCAAGAACGTTCTGCGAGAACTTCGCCGACAGCGCCGACAGTTCTTCCTTGATCGCCGCGAAGCGCTGCTGCGCCTCCGGCGCCAGCTCGGCGCCGCCGAGGCGGAAGTCACGCAGCGTGTTGTCCAGCACCTTGCGCTGGGCCTCGTCGAAGCGCGCCGCCTCGGTGCTGGCGGCCAGTGTCTGGTACTGCCGGTACAACGCCAGGTTCTGGCTGAGCGCGCTGGCGAAGCGGGTCACCCGCGGCAGGTTGCTGTTGTAGGCCTCGCGCAGTTCCGGGGTGTTGACCACGCCCTGCAGGTGGCCGACCAGGCCCCAGGCGCGCCACAGGCGCTCGGTGGCGTCATCCAGCGGGGCCACAAAGGTCTCCCAGCGCACCGGCTGCACCTGCTCGGCCGCGCTGACGGCGGCTTCGGCCTCGGCCAGCAGCACGTCCAGCGCCGGCGCCACGTGCTCGGGGCGGATGGCCTCGAAGCGCGGCAGGCCGGAAAAATCGAGCAGGGGGTTGGCAACGGTCACGGTAGATCTCCAGGGTACGGGCCCGGCGGGCGGGCAGCATGCAGGATATGGCGCTGGCAGGCGGGGCTGACAAGGGGGCACGGCCTGGCATTCACGTCGGCCTTACGGTCCCGCGCTGAAGCTCTGGCTGCGGGGGAGTCCGCAGCGGTACGCACCGAACGAGGCCCTACATGGAAGGTCTGGCTGCAGTTGCATCCGCCTCACCGGCCCGGTCACTGGCATTGTCCGCCAGCCCGGCCGAACTGACCTGGATCGCCGCATTGTGCGATGCCGGCGACGACGCCCCGCGTCACCTGCAGCAACTGCAGGCAGTGCTGCAGCAGGGCGGCATGTTCAACGATGCCCAGGAGTGGTACCCGTTCGAGGTGATCGAGCGCGGCGCCAGCCAACTGCGGCTGGGCCATGAGCGCGAGTTCGTGATCTGCGTGCTGCTGTGGCTGCAGGCGCTGGCCCAGGGCCGTGCCAGCATCCTGGACCCGAGCCTGCATCTGGATGATCGCGCGATGGACATCGAGGCCTTGCCCGATGCGCTGCGCGATGCAGTACTGGATGCGTTCACCGCGGCGGGGTACTGAATCTGTAGCGTCGAGCCATGCTCGACGGCTCTTTCCCCGGAGTCGAGCATGGCTCGCCTCTACAAGGGCTCTACAACGCTTCCAGGCTGCACCACGGCAGTTCCGGCAGCCCCTGCCCGGCCACTGCCGCCGCCAGCTGCGCATCGGCGCCGTCGACATCGATGCCCTGGCGCGCGTACCACGCCGGGTCGTAATAGCTCTGCGCGTAGCGCTCGCCGCTGTCGCACAGGATGCTGACAATGCTGCCCTGGTGGCCCGCCTCTCGCATCCACTGCGCGGCCTGCAGCACACCGATGAAGTTGGTGCCGGTGGAGCCACCCACGCGTCGACCGAGCTGGCGGCTGACATGGCGCATCGCGGCCAGGCTCAGCGCGTCGGGCACCTTCACCATCGCATCGACGCTGGTCGGGATGAAGCTCGGCTCCACCCGCGGCCGGCCGATGCCTTCCACGCGCGAACCGCCGCTGCAGGTCAGGCCGCGCCAGTCCTGCTGGCCGGCCACGGCAGCCTGATAGCCATCGAAGAACACCGATACTTCCGGGTCCGCGCAAAGGATGCGGGTGTCATGCCGGCGGTAGCTGACATAGCGGCCCAGCGTCGCTGCGGTACCTCCGGTACCGGGGCTGCACACGATCCATTCCGGAACCGGGCTGGGCTCCTCGGCCATCTGCTTGAAGATGGACTCGGCAATGTTGTTGTTGGCGCGCCAGTCGGTGGCACGCTCGGCATAGGTGAACTGGTCCATGAAGTGGCCACCGGTTTCGCGGGCCAGCTTCTCCGATTCGCCGTTGAGTTCGCAGGCGCGCTCGACCAGGTGGCAGCGGCCCCCGTGGAACTCGATGGCCGCAATCTTCTCTGGCGAGGTCGTGGCCGGAATCACCGCGATGAACGGCACCCCCAGCAGCCGCGCGAAATAGGCTTCGGACACGGCGGTCGAGCCGCTGGAGGCCTCGATCACCGGACGCCCTTCGCGCAGCCAGCCGTTGGTCAACGCATACAGGAACAGCGAGCGCGCCAACCGGTGTTTCAGGCTGCCGGTGGGATGGCTCGATTCATCCTTCAGGTACACATCGATGCCCGCGAACCCGGGCAGCGCGAGCGGGATCAGGTGGGTATCGGCGGAACGGTTGAAATCGGCTTCGATCTTGCGGATGGCGGCAGCCACCCATTCACGCTGCGACATGGCGGGCAATGCTCAGAACGGAACGGTGCGATCCGCCCATTGTACGTCGCGGTGCCGTCAGGTGACGGCCGGTAGAATGGCCCCATCCGGCCAGCAACGGCCCTGTCTGAAGGACCTCCCCCATGACCATTCCCGCCCTGCGCGATGTCCCCGGCGTCGCCGCCCAGGCCCCGGCCGAGACCACCGGCTTCGTGTTCAACCACACCATGCTGCGGGTGAAGGACATCACCGCCTCGCTGGACTTCTACACCCGCGTGCTCGGCTACCAGCTGATCGACAAGCGCGACTTCGCCGAAGCCCAGTTCAGCCTGTACTTCCTGGCCTACGTACCGGCCGGCGCGGTGGTGCCGGAAGACGACAGCCAGCGCCGCGTGTGGATGGCCGGCCTGCCGGGTGTGCTGGAACTGACCCATAACCACGGCACCGAAACCCAGGACGGCGCGGTCTACCACGACGGCAACAGCGACCCGCGCGGCTTCGGCCACATCTGCGTGTCCGTGCCGGACATCGAAGCCGCCTGCCAGCGCTTCGAGGACCTGGGCGTGACCTTCCAGAAGCGCCTGACCGACGGCCGCATGAAGAACCTGGCCTTCATCAAGGACCCGGACGGCTACTGGGTCGAGATCATCGCCAACGTCTGACCCAAAAAGGGGACGGAGGGGATTAAGTCGTTTCTGGCACTATTGGCTGGAAGCGACTTAATCCCCTCCGTCCCCTTTTTTGCGAGGTTCGTATGGAAACGATGGAACTGCACCGCGGCCGCCTGATCGACCACATCCAGCTGGTGGTGCGCGACCTGGCCGCCAGCCGCCGCTTCTACCAGGCGGTGTTCGACACCATCGGCGTGCCCCTGGGCGGCGAAGGGCCGGACTTCTTCTGGGCCGATGAGCTGTTCATTTCCAGCGCCAGCAGCGAGGCCGCCGCCGGCCAGCTGACCGGCCGCCACCACCTGGCATTCCAGGCGCGCGACAGCGCCACCGTCGATGCCTTCCATACCGCCGCGATCGCCGCCGGCGGCACCGACAACGGCGCGCCGGGTGAACGCCCTTACCACCCGGGCTACTACGGCGCGTTCGTGCTCGACCCGGATGGCAACAACATCGAAGTGGTCTATCACGGTCCGGCGAACTACAGCGCCGATTCGGTGAAGGTCACTTTCTGATATCACCGAAGCCATGAACGAAGAAGCCGGGCAATGCCCGGCTTCTCTGCATCCAAGGGTCCAGCCCTCAGTGGGCGGCCATGTAGATGTCCTGCAGCACGGCCTTTTCCAGCTCCAGCTCGCCCAGCAGGTTCTTCACGATGTCGCCCAGGCTGAGGATGCCCACCAGCAGGGTACCTTCGGTGACCATCAGATGACGGCGCCGGGAGTATGTCATCAGCGACATGGCCTGCTTCAGGGTCGCTTCCGGCGCAATGCCTTCCAGGCCGGTGGACGGCAGGCTGGAAATCACCCGGCGGCCGGCCTGCGGGCCGTCGTCGGCCAGGGTGCGCACGATGTCCTTCTCGGAAATGATGCCGACCGGGGCATCGTCCTTCATCACCACCAGCGCAGCGATCTTGTTCGCGCTCATCTTGTGGGCGGCGGCACCGATGGTGTCTTCGGCGTCGATGGTGATGACAGCTTCTTTCTTGGATTGCAGGAGTTCGCGGACGTTCATTCTTGTTTCCTGGTGCAGGTCACTGAAGTCAAAAAAGTGTGCTCTTCCGATACGCCCCCTCCCCGGGAACAGACCTTTCAGCGCACGTCTGGCGCACCCGGCTGCCGGTGGAAATGGATCGGCAGACGACGTGCTGCAACGCGAACGAGGTGGGTTCAACCGCTCAACCCGGCCCTCGGTCAAATCGATTCTACGACTGCGACCATCGGTCACTACCGGCATCGATAGGACAGTTCGTCGTGGGAACCAACTGACGATTCAGAGAATGGCACCGCGGCTGAAACCGCCGCTGAATACAGGCGATGTCGCGCATTAAAGATTGATTGCCTGCTGCCGACAGCGGACAGAACACCCGGCGGCTGTCCCACTTGGCACGACCACCGGCGCAAACGAAAGGGGCCCACGTGGGGCCCCTTTCGCATGCAGCTTCCAGCGGTTCCGGCGGAGTTACTCCACCGTCACGCTCTTGGCCAGGTTGCGCGGCTTGTCCACGTCGGTGCCACGTGCCAGTGCGGTGTGGTATGCCAGCAGCTGCACCGGGATGGTGTGCACGATCGGGCTGAGCACGCCGGCATGGCGCGGCGTACGGATCACATGCACGCCTTCGGACTCGTTGAAGTTGCTGTCCTGGTCGGCGAACACGAACAGCTCGCCGCCGCGCGCGCGTACTTCCTGCATGTTCGACTTCACCTTCTCCAGCAGGCTGTCGTTGGGCGCGATCACCACTACCGGCATGTCCTCGTCCACCAGCGCCAGCGGGCCATGCTTCAGCTCGCCCGCCGGGTAGGCCTCGGCGTGGATGTAGGAGATTTCCTTGAGCTTGAGCGCGCCTTCCAGCGCGATCGGGTAATGCAGGCCACGACCCAGGAACAGCGCACTGCTCTTGCGGGCGAAACGCTCGGCCCAGGCGGCGATCTGCGGCTCCATGTTCAGCGCGTGCTGCACGCTGCCCGGCAGGAAGCGCAGCTGCTCCAGGTAGTCCGCTTCCTGCGCCGCGTCGATGCGGCCATGCAGCTTGCCCAGCACCACGGTCAGCTGGAACAGTGCGGCCAGCTGGGTGGTGAAGGCCTTGGTCGACGCCACGCCGATCTCGGCGCCGGCACGGGTGTAGCAGACAAGCTCGCTGGCGCGCGGAATCGCGCTTTCCGGCACGTTGCAGATCGACAGCGTGTGCTTGTGGCCCAGCGACTTGGCGTACTTCAGCGCTTCCATCGTATCCAGCGTTTCGCCGGACTGGGAGATGGTGACGATCAGGTGCTTCGGGTTGGCATACGCGGCGCGGTAGCGGTACTCGCTGGCGATCTCCACGCTGCACGGCAGCCCGGCGATGGCTTCGATCCAGTAGCGCGCGGTCAGGCCGGCGTAATAGCTGGTGCCGCAGGCGATGATCTGCACGCCTTCGATGCCTGACAGCACGGCCTCGGCATTCTTGCCGAACAGTTCGGCCGGGAAACCACCGGCGTCGATCGCTGCCTCGATGGTGTCGCCCAGCGCGCGCGGCTGCTCGTGGATTTCCTTCTGCATGAAGTGGCGGTACGGGCCCAGCTCCAGCGATGCCAGCGATACGTCGGACAGGTGCACCTCGCGCTCGATCGGCTGGTCGTGCTCGTCGAAGATGCGCACACCGTCGCGGCGGATCTCGGCGGTGTCGCCCTCTTCCAGGAAGATCACCTTGCGGGTGGCCGAGATCACCGCCGAAACGTCGGACGCCACGAAGTTCTCGCCCTCGCCCAGACCGATCAGCAGCGGGCAGCCCATGCGCGCGCACACGAAGCGTTCCGGCTCGGCGCGGCTGACCACGGCCAGTGCGTAGGCACCGGTCAGCTCCTTCACCGTATGCTGCAGCGCCACCAGCAGGTCGTCGCCGTCCTTCAGGTGGTGATGGATCAGGTGCGCGATGACTTCGGTGTCGGTCTGCGACTCGAAGGTGTAACCCAGGGCACGCAGCTTCTCGCGCTGCTCCTCGTGATTTTCGATGATGCCGTTGTGCACCAGCGCCACGCCGTGGCTGATGTGCGGATGCGCGTTGGCCTCGGTGACACCACCGTGGGTGGCCCAGCGGGTGTGGCCGATGCCCAGCACTGCATTGAAGCCCTCGGCCTCGGCCGCAGTGGCCATTTCCGACACTCGACCGGTACGACGGACGCGACGGACTTCGGGGCGCTCGGCGTGGTCGATCACTGCGATGCCCGAGGAGTCGTAACCACGGTACTCGAGCCGCTTCAGGCCTTCGATCAGCACCGGCACCACATCGCGATCGGCGATTGCACCCACGATTCCACACATGTCACGCGTTTCCTTGAAGACGATCGCCGCATTCTAGCCTGCGGGCCCGCGCTCCCCCTCCTGTCCGCTTAATGAAAGTGTCCGGAAAGGTGTCCGCGGACACCCGGACACTTCAGGGCGCCTCCCAACCCATTGACCCACAAGGAAATAAAGTTGGCACGCTACGTGCTTGGTACCCACTACCACCGTCAGGCACGCACCCGATGATCCGCGACACCTCCGCACAGGACCAGATCGTTTCCTCCGCCCCGGCCGGCACCACCCGCGCCAACTGGCAGCGTTACCGCTGGCCGGCACTGGGCGCCATCGCGCTGCTGGCCGGCATCGGCTGGGCCGTGTACGCCTGGTCCAACGCCAGCCGCTCCTACGACAGCAGCCGCGTGCGCATCGCCGAAGTGAAGCGGGGTGACCTGGTCCGCGACATCGCCGCCGACGGTCGGGTGATTGCCGCCAACAGTCCGATCCTGTACGCCATCTCGGCCGGTACCGTGGACCTGAAAGTCGTTGCCGGTGACGTGGTCAAGAAGGACCAGGAGCTGGCGGTCATCGACAGCCCGGAACTGCGCAGCAAGCTGGCCCAGGAGCAGGCCACCCTGGCCGGCCTGGAAGCCGAGGCCAGCCGCGCCGCGCTGGACGCCACCCTTGCCCGCGCCAAGTCGCGCAAGGAAACCGACCAGGCCACCATCGAGCGCCAGGCCGCCGACCGCGACCTGCAGCGCTACCAGCGCGGTTACGACGGCGGTGCAGTACCGCAGATCGATCTGGCCAAGGCCAAGGACTCGCTGAAGAAGGCCGACATCACGCTGGCCAATGCCACCACCGATGCACGCCTGCAGAGCCAGGGCGCTGACCTGGACGCCCGCAACAAGCGCCTGCTGGCCGACCGCCAGAAGGCGGTGGTGGCCGAGGTGCAGCGCCAGGTGGACGCGCTGACCCTGCGCGCGCCGTTCGACGGCCAGGTCGGCCAGGTGCAGGCCGTCCAGTCCACCAACCTGGCCGCCAATGCGCCCGTGCTGGGCGTGGTCGACCTGTCCAAGTTCGAGGTTGAGATCAAGGTACCGGAGAGCTTCGCCCGCGACCTGGCGATCGGCATGCCGGCGCAGCTGACCGGCGGCAACGGCAAGCCGTTCCCGGGCGAGATCAGTGCGGTGTCGCCGGAAGTGGTCAACGGCGAGGTCAACGCCCGCGTGCGCTTCGCCAGCGCGCAGCCGGAAGGCCTGCGCCAGAGCCAGCGGATGTCGGTGCGCGTGCTGCTCGACACCCGCAAGGACGTGCTGAAGGTCGAGCGCGGCCCGTTCGTCGAACAGGGCAACGGCATCGCCTACGTGATGGATGGCCGCACCGCAGTGCGGCGTCCGGTGGAACTGGGCGTCAGCAGCCTGGGCGAAGTGGAAATCAAGTCGGGTGTGCAGCCGGGCGACCGCATCGTGGTCTCTGGCAGCGACCTGTTCAAGGACGCCGAACGCGTCTCCGTCAACTGATACCTGATACCTGATACCTGAATCCTGGAGAGAGGACACCCCATGTACATGCTCGAAATGCGTTCGGTCGCCAAGGTCTTCCGCACCGAACAGGTGGAAACCCACGCACTGCGCTCGCTGGAACTGCAGGTCAAGGAAGGTGAGTTCGTCGCCGTCACCGGCCCGTCAGGCTCCGGCAAGACCACCTTCCTCAATATCGCCGGCCTGCTGGAAACCTTCACCAGCGGCACCTACATGCTTGACGGCCAGGACGTGAGCACGCTGGGCGATGATGCCCGCAGCCGCCTGCGCAACCAGAAGATCGGTTTCATCTTCCAGGGCTTCAACCTGATCCCCGACCTGAACCTGTTCGACAACGTCGACGTGCCGCTGCGCTATCGGAAGATGAGCGCCAACGAGCGCCGCGAACGTATCGAGAAGGCGCTGAGCCAGGTCGGCCTCGGCTCGCGCATGAAGCATTATCCGAATGAACTGTCGGGTGGCCAGCAGCAGCGCGCGGCCATCGCGCGTGCGCTTGCCGGCAGCCCGCGCCTGCTGCTGGCCGACGAACCGACCGGCAACCTGGACACACAGATGGCCCGCGGCGTGATGGAACTGCTGGAGGAGATCAACGCTGCCGGCACCACCATCGTGATGGTCACCCACGATCCGGAACTGGCCGCGCGCGCGCAGCGCAACGTGCACATCGTCGATGGCCAGGTGACCGACCTGGTGCGCGAGCCGGTGCTGGCCACCCCGCCGCGCCACATCGTCGCAGTCAACGAGTGAGGGCCCGACCATGTTCGCCTACTACGCCCGATTGGCGGTGCGCAGCTTCCGCCGCAACAAGGTACTGACCGCGTTGATGGTGATCGCTATCGCGCTAGGCATCGGCGCCTCGATGACCACGTTGACCGTGTTCCACGTGCTGTCCGGTGACCCGATTCCCGGCAAGAGTGACCGCCTGTTCTATGTGCAGCTTGATGCCGCGACCGGCGCCTATGTCGCTGGCGAGGAACCGGAAACCCAGCTGACCCGCTTCGACGGTGAAGCCCTGCTGCGCGAGGCCAAGGGCGAGCGCCAGGCACTGATGAGCGGCGGCGGCGGTACCATCGAACCGGACAACAGCACTCTCAAGCCCTTCAGCATCGACACCCGCTGGACCTCGGCCGACTTCTTCCCGATGTTCGAGGTGCCCATGCAGTACGGCCGCCCCTGGACGCGCGAGGACGATGAAGGCCGTGCACGCGTGGTGGTCATCTCCAAGGCGCTCAATGACAAGCTGTACCAGGGCGCCAACAGCGTGGGCCGCGACCTGCGCATGGAAGGGCAGAGCTACCGCATTGTCGGCGTGATGAAGGAATGGAGCCCGGAGCCGCACTTCTACGACCTGACCACGGGCAGCTACGGCAAGAACGAGGACCTGCTGCTGCCGATCTCCACCTCCTTCGACCTGAAGCTGGGCAACAACGGCAACATGAACTGCTTCGGCGAGAATCCCGACGGCAACAGCTACTCGCTCAACGCACCGTGCGCGTGGCTGCAGTACTGGGTGGAGATGGACCCGGCCAAGGCCGCCGACTACCGCCGCTACCTGGAGAACTATTCGACCCAGCAGCGCGAGGCCGGCCGCTTCAAGCATCCGCCGAACGTGCGCCTGCGCACCGTGATGGAATGGCTGGACTTCAATGGCGCGGTCCCCAGCGATGTGCGCCTGCAGCTGTGGCTGGCGCTGGGCTTCCTGGGTGTCTGCCTGATCAACACGGTGGGCCTGCTGCTGGCCAAGTTCCTGCGCCGCAGTGGTGAGATCGGCGTGCGCCGCGCCCTCGGTGCCAGCCGTGGCCAGATTTTCCTGCAGTGCCTGGTGGAAGCCGGTGCGGTCGGCGTTGTCGGTGGCGTGCTGGGTATCGGTCTGGCCCTGCTTGGCCTGTTCGCGGTGCGCCAGCAACCGGTGGAATACGCAAAGCTGGCCCACCTGGACGGCAACATGCTGCTGCTCGCGCTGGGCCTGACCCTGCTCGCCAGTCTTGCCGCCGGGTTCCTGCCCGCCTGGCGCGCCATGCAGGTCACCCCGGCCATCCAGCTCAAGTCGCAGTAAGCACCCGAACGAGGACTCCCATGGACATCCGCCCCATCCTCAGCACGCTGCGCCGGCACAAGACCGCCGCTGCCCTGATCGTGCTGGAAGTCGCACTGACCTGCGCCATCGTCTGCAACGCGCTGTTCCTGGTCAGCCAGCGCGTGGAGAAGATCAGCATGCCCAGCGGCATCGCCGAGAGCGAACTGGTCATGCTGCGCGTCAGCGGCATCGGCAAGCAGACCGACGCCATGGCCCGCACCCGCGAGGACCTGGCATCGCTGCGCGCGATTCCCGGCGTCAGCAACGTCACCATCATCAACCAGGTCCCCTTCCGCAACGGCTCCTCCAGCAGCAGCATTTCGCGTGTGATCGACCAGGAACGGCCGACCACCAACGCCTCGATGTACACCCTGTCCGAGAACGGGCTGGCCACGATGGGCATCAACCTGATCGCAGGCCGCGATTTCCTGCCCGACGAGTACCAGAACTTCGAAGACGCCAGCAAGGGCGGCGCAAAGGAGAACGCGATCCCGGTCATCCTCACCCAGGCCACCGCCGCCAAGATGGAACCCAATGGCAGTGCGCTGGGCAAGACCTACTACATGGGCAAGCAGCCGCTGCATGTGGTCGGCATCGTCGACACGCTCAGCACGCCCAACGGCTGGAATGACAACTGGACCAACTCGATGCTGCTGCCCATGCGGCGCACCTTCGACGAAGGTGGCACGTATGTGCTGCGCACTTCGCCGGAACGCCGCAAGGAAGTACTCGATGCCGGTGCCGCCGCGCTGGAACGCAACGACCCCAACCGGCTGATGCGCGACAAGCTGACCTATGAAGACCAGCGCAAGGACTTCTTCAAGAACGACCGCGCGATGGTCGGCCTGCTGATCACCGTCAGCATCTCGCTGCTGGTGGTCACCGCGCTGGGCATCATCGGCTTGGCCAGCTTCTGGGTGCAGCAGCGCAGCAAGCAGATCGGCATCCGCCGTGCGCTGGGCGCGACCCGCGGGCAGATCCTGCGCTACTTCCAGACCGAGAACTTCCTGCTGGCCACGCTGGGCATCGTGCTGGGCATGCTGGCGGCCTACGCCATCAACCTGGCACTGATGAACCTGTACGAGCTGCCGCGCATGCCGCTGTACTACCTGCCGCTGGGTGCACTGCTGCTGTGGGCACTGGGCCAGATCGCCGTGTTCGGCCCGGCCCGCCGGGCTGCGGCTGTCCCGCCGGCGGTCGCCACCCGGGGCACCTGAGGCTCCGCTCCAGACAGGCCGGGCCGCGTCGATGGCCCGGCCTCCGGCCTTCCCCGAGGGCCGCTCCTGCACAGCCACGGGTTTGGCTATGCTTGATGGGTGGCGCCGGGCTCTCCCGGTGCGTGGACACGAACGGCTCCAACGGCGCCGCCCATCCCTTTCTGCAGAACCGCTTGATGCCTGCGATCCTGATCATCGACGACAACGCCAGCGTGGGTACCGCGCTGGACGTGCTGTTCTCCCTGCACGACATCGACACCCTGCAGGCGCAGAGCCCGTCCGAAGGGCTGGCCCTGCTGGAGTCGCAGCCGGTCGACCTGGTGATCCAGGACATGAACTTCAGCGAGGACACCACCTCCGGCGAAGAAGGCGAGGCCCTGTTCGCGCAGATCCGCGCGCGCCATCCCGATCTGCCGGTGATCCTGCTGACCGCCTGGACCCACCTCAGCAGCGCGGTGGATCTGGTCAAGGCCGGTGCGGCCGACTACCTGGCCAAGCCCTGGGACGACCGCAAGCTGATGACCACGGTCAACAACCTGCTGGAACTGTCCGAGGCGCGCCGCGAACTGGACCGGCGCCGCAGCCGTGAACTGCGCCAGCGCAATGCGCTGGAAGAGAAGTATGACCTGTGCGGCGCGGTCTTCGCCGACCCCGCCAGCGAGCGCGTCATCGCTCTCGCCTGCCAGGTCGCACGCTCGGAACTGCCGGTACTGATCACCGGCGCGAACGGTGCCGGCAAGGAGAAGATCGCGCAGATCATCCAGGCCAATTCCCTGGTGGCCAAGGGTCCATTCGTGGCGGTCAACTGTGGCGCGCTGCCTTCGGAACTGATCGAGGCCGAACTGTTCGGTGCCGAGGCCGGTGCGTATACCGGCGCCAACAAGGCACGCGAAGGCAAGTTCGAGGCCGCCGATGGTGGCACCCTGTTCCTGGATGAGATCGGCAACCTGTCGCTGGGCGGGCAGATGAAGCTGCTGCGTGTGCTGGAAACCGGCCGCTTCGAGCGCCTGGGCTCCAACCGCGAACGCCAGGTCAAGGTCCGCGTGGTCAGCGCGACCAATGCCGACCTGCCGGCGATGATCCGCGACGGCACCTTCCGCGAAGACCTCTATTACCGCCTCAACACGGTGGAACTGGTGCTGCCGCCGCTGGCCGATCGCCCGGGCGACATCGTGCCGCTGGCCGAGCGCTTCCTGACCGCTGGCAAACCCCTGTCCAGCGCCGCCACCGCCGCCCTGCTGCGGCACCCGTGGCCAGGCAACGTGCGCGAACTGCGCAACGTGATCCAGCGCGCCGAACTGCTGGCCACCGGCAACCGCATTGAAGTGGCCGACCTGAACCTGCCGCGCGCAGCCGCAGCACCGCGCCCGGCCCCCAGTGCGGGCAATGACCCCGACCGCGCGCGCATCGAAGAGGTACTGGCGCGCAACCATGGCGTCATCGCCCAGGCCGCCGCCGAACTCGGCCTGAGCCGCCAGGCGCTGTACCGGCGCATGGACCGCCACGGTATCCCGCGAGAATGAAACGGCGCTCGTTCACTTTCCGCCTGTTCCTGCGCCTGCTGCCGGTGCTGGCGCTGGCCGCCGCGTTGCCGTGGCTGCTGGCCTACTGGATGGACCATGGCTGGGTGGTGACCACGGTGTCGGCGTTGATCCTGCTGTCGCTGATGTGGTGGACCCTGCGTCGCGCTACCGCCCCGGTGCGGTCACTGATGCGGGCCCTGGCGGGCACCACCAGCAGCTATCGCGACGGCGAATACAACTTCGGCGTGCACTGGCCCGGCAATGACGAGCTCGGCGACCTGGTGCAGGCACACCGCGAACTGGGCGATGTGCTGCGTGCACAGCGGCAGGGCCTGGTGCAACGCGAACTTCTGCTGGACACGATGGTGCAGAACACGCCGGTGGCGATGCTGCTGATCGCCTCGGGCGGTGATGGCATCGCCCGCGTGGTGTTCTCCAATCTGGCTGCGCGCAAGCTGCTGCATGGCGGCTGGAAGCTGGAAGGCCAGCGCTTGGAGGACGTGCTGGAACAGGTGCCGGTGGAGCTGCGCGATGCCATCGCCCGCGGTGGCGACAGCCTGTTCGCGGTGCATGCCGAGGGCGAGGACGGCGATGAGGACGACGAGCAGGTGTACCACCTCTCGCGCCGCGCCTTCCAGCTCAATGGTCGTCCGCACGACCTGCTGCTGGTGCGCCTGCTGACCGCCGAGCTGCGCCGCCAGGAAGTACAGACCTGGAAGAAGGTGATCCGGGTGATCAGCCACGAGCTCAACAACTCGCTGGCACCGATTGCCTCGCTGGCCCACTCCGGCGGTGTACTGGTGCAGCGTGAGCGCTTTGACCGGCTGCCGGAGATCTTCACCACCATCGAGGATCGTGCACGCCACCTGGAAGGCTTCATCCGCGGCTATGCGCGCTTTGCCAAGCTGCCGCAACCGCAGTTGCAGACCGTGCACTGGGCCCCATTCCTGTCCAGCCTGCGCCAGCAGATCCCGTTCGGCATGGAACGTGAGCCGGACGAGGAACTGAGCAGCCGCATCGACATCGCCCAGTTCGGGCAGGCACTGCTGAACCTGTTGAAGAACGCGCACGAAGCCTGCGCCGAAGCAGAACCGCCCAACGATGACGTACAGGTGCAACTCACGCGGCTGCCGCAGTGGCTGCGCCTGGACGTACTGGATCGCGGCAAGGGTATGAACGAGCAGGTGCTGCAGAATGCGCTGATGCCGTTCTATTCGACCAAGCGCAATGGCACCGGGCTGGGCTTGGCCTTGACCCGCGAGATCGTGGAAGCGCATGGCGGCCGGGTATCACTGCAGAATCGCGGCGATGGCGGGTTGTGCGTGTCGATCCTGTTGCCGGTGGGTTGATCGGGCCAACGGGGTTCCCGGTAGTGTGTATATGCCGACCAAGGTCGGCACCTGCCAAAGCTGCGGCATCGGCATCCTGCGCTCCAGGGGAACGGGAGCATCAAGAGCAAACGCAACGAGATCAACGCGTAGTTTGAATCGACTGGGTGCAGCTGCGGCTCTGGATGTTGGTTCCGCCTTGAGCGAGCCAAGCATCGCAGGGGAATCTGGGGCGCAGAGGCGCCGATGTTTGAGCGCAGCGAGTTCGGCGCCGTCCCCTGATTCACCGAGAAGCGCAGGGCACCGATGCGCAGCATCGGCTCGCGACCGGCGGAGCGTTTCTTTTGGTTACTTTTCTTTGCGCACAAAGAAAAGTAACGCCCATGACCGGTGGCCGACCTTCAGCCATCCAGCGAAGAGATGGATCGCCGCATCGCCACCCGCAGGTGCATCGGGAACCCGAGCGCAGCCTCTTCGGCCATCACCGCGCGCAGGCCATCGTTCCACTGCACCTCGGGCACTACGTCGAATCCTTCGCTGGCATAGAAGGCCGCATTCCACGGCACATCGGACAGCGTGGTCAGCACCGCGGCCGCGTAGCCTCCCACCCTCGCCTGCGCCAAGGCATGGCGCAGCAAAGCGCGGCCGTAGCCACGCCGCGCGTGTGCGGGATCCACGTCCATCTGCAGCACATGGAATTCACCGCAGAGTTCGCCGGCCAGCAGGTAACCCGCGATACCACCGTCAGCCGCATCCACCACCCACAACTGGCCACGTTGAAGGCCATCCTGCAGCGTCGGCAGGTCCAGACCATGCCCGGCAAACACCGGGTAGGCCTGGTGACCCTTCAGCAGTTCACCGGCACGTTGTTCAATTGCCGGCAGCATGCCGAGTTCGTCGGCATGCGGGATGCGTGGCTCAGGACTTCTTGAGCGGGCGCTTCCAGCCATCGATGGTTTCCTGTCGTGCACGTGCCAGTGTCAGCTTGCCATCCGGAACGTCGCGGGTGATGACCGAACCGGCGGCAATCGTCGCACTGTCGCCAATGGTCACCGGCGCTACCAGCGAACTGTTGGAACCAATGAAGGCGTTGTCGCCGATGGTGGTGGTCGACTTGTTCACGCCGTCGTAGTTGCAGGTGATGGTGCCGGCACCGATGTTTACCTTGCTGCCGATCACCGCATCGCCCAGGTAGGTCAGATGGTTGGCCTTGCTGCCAACACCGAGGGTGACCTTCTTGGTCTCGACGAAGTTGCCCACGTGCACGCCGTCGGCGAGCACGGTCCCCGGACGCAGCCGCGCGAACGGCCCCACCAGTGCTGCGCCTTCGGTGACCACGCCTTCAAGATCACAATGCGCGCGCACTTCGGTGCCCGGGCCAAGATTGACGTCCTTCAGCCGGTTGAAGGGGCCCACGGTGACGCCGTCGCCGAGCACGATGTGGCCTTCCAGAACGACGTCGACATCGATCAGCACATCGCTGCCCACGGTGACGGTACCACGGATATCCAGTCGTGCCGGGTCACGCACGCGCGCGCCCTGCGCGCACAGGGCCCGTACCGCGCGGCGCTGCCAGGCACGCTCCAGCTGCGAAAGCTGCCAGGGATCGTTTGCCCCTTCGGCTTCCTGCGCGTCGGCCACCAGTGCCATTTCGGCCGGGGTGTACTCGTGCGCGGCAAAGGCGAACACGTCGGTCAGGTAGTACTCGCCCTGCGCGTTGCTGTTGGACAGCTGCGACAGCCAGCGCCGCAGCGCGGTCGACTCGGCGGCAATGATGCCGGTATTGATCGTGCGCACACGCAGCTGGTCTTCGGTAGCGTCCTTCTGCTCGACAATGGAGCCCACCTTGCCTTCGGCATCGCGCAGCACGCGGCCGTAGCCGGTTGGGTCATCGACATCGGCGACCAGCACCGCCAGGCGACCCGGCTGCGCCAGCAGGTCGCGCAGGGTCTGCGCGCGGATCAGCGGCACGTCGCCGTACAGCACCAGCACCTGCGCGGCGTCGGGCACCTGCGGCATCGCCTGGGCCACCGCATGGCCGGTGCCCAGCTGCTGCGCCTGTTCAGCCCATTGCAGGTCGGGCTGGTCGGCGAAGTGCTGGCGCACCGCTTCACCACCATGGCCATAGACCACGTGGATCGCCGAGGGCTGCAGTTCGCGGGCCGCATCGATCACATGCGCCAGCATCGGCTGGCCGGCGATCGGCTGCAGCACCTTCGGCAGCACCGACTTCATGCGCTTGCCCGCGCCAGCGGCGAGGATGATGACGTGCAGGGGTTGGGTCATGGAAACGGCAGTCCGTGGTTCGTTGCCGATGATTCTAGAGCGTGGGCCGTTAACATGTGCATCCCACCTCCTTCACCGCACTGATGGGCCTCGTCCGCCAGGGAAGCACCTATCTCATCATCGGACTCGTGCAGCTGCTGCTCGACTGGCTGGTGTTCGTCGCCGCGACCGCGCTGGGCCTGCCGGTGGTGCCTGCCAACATTGCCGGACGCCTGGCCGGGATGCTGCTGGGCTTCTGGCTCAACGGCCGTTACACCTTTGCCAACGCAGGTGATGCGCGCCTTGGCTGGCGTCGATTTTCACGCTTTCTGGGAATCTGGGCCGCACTTACCGCCGCCAGCACGGTGCTGGTCGCTTTGACCAGCCGCCACCTTGGATTGGATTGGGCCTGGCTGGCCAAGCCGCTGATCGAAGGTGGGATCGCCATGATCTCCTTCCTGCTGCTGCGCCATGTGGTCTTCCGCTGAGACCTTCAGCCTGCTCCACCCGCGGCGAATCGCTTCGGCAGCCCATCCCGCCACAGCTGCAGCGGGCTGTACCCAAGTTCCACACGGTGCCGCCCCGCGGGCACACACACCGCGTGGAAGAGCCCGTTGGCACGCATCAGCGGCAACGACGCTCCGCCATCCAGCCGGGCCTGCCAGCCCTGGGCGGTCACCTCATTGATCACCAGCCACGCCGGATGCTCGGCGTCCACGTCAAGGGCGATCCTTCCGGGCTGATAGGCCTGCGAGAGCACCTTCAGCCGGCCCGCCTCACGTTCAGGGCAGTCCGTCTGCTGCCCGGTGGGCAGCCAGACCACCTGGCTGAAGTCCGTCTGGTTGAACTCAGCGGCCGGTGGCAGGCGTTCACTGTGCCGCTGCACCCGTTGCGGGTTGAGCGTGCGCGGCAGCACACTTCCGCGTAGCGCCAGCTGCACGTCGCTGCCTTGGTCATCGGACCCTGCAAACGGCTCCGGTGACAGCAGCCAGCGGACACCCAGCAGGTCGTACACGGGGGCGTCCATGTCGGGAGCCCAAGGGGTCGTCGCCTTCTGCTGGAAAGCAGCCACGGGCTCCGTCGGCATGCCGACCATGTCCTGGTAATCACTGGACAGCAGCGGGTTGTAGCCATTGGCCAGTGGAATCGCATGCACAGCCGCGCCATTGGTCAGCACGCCGATGCCGAAGACGATGGCGCGCTCGGGCAGGCCAGTGCGCCGTTCGGCGGCGAGCAGCGTATAGGCGCGCTGCGTGGCGCCATTGCGCTCGGCCGTCATTACCGGCGGACGGGCGCCCGATGTATTGAAGCGTGTTCCTACGTTGAACAGCAGCATGTCGAACACGACCAGTGCGATCAGCCAGCGCACCGGAGCCGGATGCCGGCGCAGCAGCTGCACCGCGGCAGTGCCGATGCCGGCACTGGCTGCCAGCCACGCAAAGGCGTCCAGATGCCCGTGGCTCGCGGCCAGCCAGGAGGCAACGCACACCAGGACAACGACTACCACCAACGACACCCGGTGCGGGCGCAGTGCGCGCTTTTCCAACGCAACCTGCAACGCCTGTGCACCCAGCCAGGCCGCTGCCGGTACCGCAAGGAACAGCGCGTCAGAGGGCCGTCGGAACAGATCAAGACCCGGCAATCCGCTGAAGAGCCATGCGAACAGCGGAGTGACGTCACCCAGCGCGACGAGTGTCGTCAACAGCAGTACACCGAGCGCCAGACAGGTGGCCCGTCGCTGCCTGTGCACAACGCTGCCGCCCCAGGCCAGCCAGAGCGCCAGTGGCACCGCGCCGAAATAGAGGTAGTCCGTGGTGATATCGCCGAAGGACCAGCTCGTCCCACGTACCTGCGAGAACACATTTCCCGAAAGCAGTGTTACCAGTCCCTGCCAGTGCATCGCACCGGCCAGCGCCATCTCCAGGGTCATGCCATCACGATTGGTGTCACCCAGCCAGGCCAACGTGGAAAGCCACTGGGGGGCGCTCACGGCGGCGGCGATCAGGGCGACCGCGGACAGCTGCAATGCGAGGCGGAAGCGCTTGCCTGTTGCCGACAGCACTGCGCCTGCGGCGTACACGGCACACGCCAGGATGATGAAATAGGTCACCTGGGTCAGCTGCAGCGCACACAGGCCGCCTGCAAGTCCCGCCAGCAGCACGTCACGCGCGCGGCCCTGGTTCCGAACAGTCGACAGGCCCAACCAGATCCAGGGAAGCAGGCTGTAGCTGACGATCATCGGCGTGTGCTGCAGGCGGGAGGCTGCCACCGCACCGAACATCAGCACCATCGCAAAGAACCACTGTGCGGGTGCAGAAAGTCCGAATGAACGCGCCAGGCGCAGCGCGCCGAAGCCACCCGCCAGCACATGCAGCAGCGCCACCACGGTGAACAGATGCAACGACGCCGGCGCCAGCAGCATCGGCAGGACCATGGTCGGTTGCAGCGTCATCATCTGCGGATCGGCGATCTGCGGATAGCCACCGAACAGGTAGGGATTCCACCAAGGGGCCTGCAGGTTCCGAAGCTGCTCGGCACTGAAACTGACCGCCGGGAAGAACTGCTGCACGGCGTCGTACGGAATGACCTTGGTACCGATCAGCCACGGCAGGCACAGCAGCAGCCAGCTTGCCACCCACAGCGTTTCAGGCCGAGCCCATCGGGAACGGGCTGCATCCGTGGCGCCGATGCTCGGGGCCGATGCGTACTGCATTCCGTGCATGCCTCCCTTCTCCTCAACGAAAATCGCCGGCACTGAGCCGGCGATCTTCCATCACTACCGGCATCGCTGCCGATGGTTCCCGAGCACGTGTCAGTGCTTGAGGTTCTTGCGCAGGCGCTCCAGCGCCTGCAGCTGGACGACGGCTTCGGCCAGCTTCTGCTGGGCTTCAGCCACTTCCATCGCTTCGCCGCGGTTGGCCAGGATGCGCTCGGCTTCTTCCTTGGCCTTGCGGACCGAGGCTTCGTCGATGTCCTGCGCGCGGATCGCGGTGTCGGCCAGCACGGTCACCACCTGCGGCTGCACTTCCAGGATGCCGCCGGAAATGGCGAAATCCAGCTGCTCGCCGTTCGGCGTGGTCACCACCACCTTGCCCGGCTTCAGGCGGGTGATCAGCGGCGCGTGCTTGGGCGCGATGCCCAGTTCGCCCAGCTCACCGGTGGCCACGACCAGGGTCGCTTCGCCACGGAAGATTTCCTGCTCGGCGCTGACGATGTCGCAACGGATCGTGCTCATGCAAATCTCTTCGCTGTTCGCGGCGGCGCAATGCCACCGTGGGAGTCCACCGGCGCGGGCGGTTGCCCGGCGCCGGCGTCAGGTCGGGCAGGATCGCTCCCGCCCGTCCCGGATCAGGCCTTCTCGGCCATCTTCTTGGCCTTCTCGACCGCTTCTTCGATGCCGCCGACCATGTAGAACGCCTGCTCCGGCAGGTGGTCGTACTCGCCATCGACGATGGCCTTGAAGCCACGGATGGTGTCCTTCAGCGGCACGTACTTGCCCGGCGAACCGGTGAACACTTCGGCCACGTGGAACGGCTGGCTGAAGAAGCGCTCGATCTTACGGGCGCGCGACACGGCCTGCTTGTCCTCTTCGGACAGTTCGTCCATGCCCAGGATCGCGATGATGTCCTTCAGTTCCTTGTACTTCTGCAGGGTCTGCTGGACGCGCTGGGCGGTGTCGTAGTGCTCGTGGCCGATGACCAGCGGGTCCATCTGGCGGCTGGTGGAGTCCAGCGGATCGACGGCCGGGTAGATACCCAGCGAGGCGATCGAACGCGACAGGGTGACGGTCGAGTCCAGGTGGGCGAAGGTGGTCGCCGGCGACGGGTCGGTCAGGTCGTCCGCGGGAACGTAGACGGCCTGGATCGAGGTGATCGAACCGTTCTTGGTCGAGGTGATGCGCTCCTGCAGAACGCCCATTTCCTCGGCCAGGGTCGGCTGGTAACCCACGGCGGACGGCATGCGGCCCAGCAGTGCCGACACTTCGGTACCGGCCAGGGTGTAGCGGTAGATGTTGTCGACGAACAGCAGGACGTCCTTACCCTTGCCGTTTTCGTCCTTCTCGTCGCGGAAGTACTCGGCCATGGTCAGGCCGGTCAGGGCGACGCGCAGACGGTTGCCCGGCGGCTCGTTCATCTGGCCGTACACCATCGCCACCTTGTCGAGGACGTTGGAGTCCTTCATTTCGTGGTAGAAGTCGTTGCCCTCACGGGTACGCTCACCCACGCCGGCGAACACGGACAGACCGCTGTGCGCCTTGGCGATGTTGTTGATCAGCTCCATCATGTTGACGGTCTTGCCGACGCCGGCGCCGCCGAACAGGCCGACCTTGCCGCCCTTGGCGAACGGGCACATCAGGTCGATGACCTTGATGCCGGTTTCCAGCAGTTCGGTGGCCGGGGACTGGTCTTCGTACGACGGGGCCGCACGGTGGATTTCCCAGCTGTCGCTGGCGGCCACCGGGCCGGCTTCGTCGATCGGACGGCCGAGCACGTCCATGATGCGGCCCAGGGTGCCAGCGCCGACCGGCACCGAGATGCCACGGCCGGTGTTGACGGCAACCAGGTTGCGCTTCAGGCCGTCGGTGGAACCGAGGGCGATGGTACGCACCACGCCGTCGCCCAGCTGCTGCTGGACTTCGAGGGTGATCTCGGTGTTTTCCACCTTCAGTGCGTCGTACACCTTCGGCACCGATTCACGCGGGAATTCGACGTCGACGACCGCGCCGATGATCTGAACGATCTTGCCCTGACTCATTGCTGCATCCTCTAATGTGTGCTTTGAACGAACGCGGTCAGACTGCTGCCGCGCCGCCGACGATTTCGGAGATTTCCTGGGTGATCGCTGCCTGGCGCGCCTTGTTGTAGACGAGCTGCAGGGTGCCGATCAGCTTGTTGGCGTTGTCGCTCGCCGCCTTCATCGCAACCATGCGTGCCGCATGCTCGGAGGCGACGTTTTCCAGCAGTGCCTGGTACACCAGCGACTCGATGTAACGCGTCATCACGTGCTCGAGCACGGTCGCGGCATCGGGTTCGTACAGGTAATCCCAGTCGTGGTGAGCGACCTGCTTCTCAGCCGGCGGCAGCGGCAGCAGCTGATCGAAGCTGGCCTTCTGCACCATGGTGTTCACGAAGCGGTTGTAGACCAGGTACACGCGGTCGATCTTGCCTTCGGTGAAGGCGTCGAGCATGACCTTGATCACACCGATCAGCGATTCCAGCTTCGGCACGTCGCCGATGTGGGTCACGCTGCCGACCATGTTGACCTTCACGCGGCGGAAGAAGGTCGAAGCCTTCTGGCCGATGGTCACCAAGTCCACTTCCGCACCCTTGTCCTGCCATGCCTTGGCTTCGCCCAGCATCTTGCGGAACAGGTTGTTGTTCAGGCCGCCGGCCAGGCCGCGATCGGAGGAGATCACGATGAAGCCGACCCGCTTGACCTGCTCACGCTCGACCAGGAACGGATGCTGGTAGTCGGTGCTGGCCTGGGCCAGGTGACCGATCACCTGCTTCATCGCCTGCGCGTACGGACGCGAGGTCTTCATCCGATCCTGCGCCTTGCGGATCTTGGAGGCCGAGACCATTTCCAGGGCGCGCGTCACCTTGCGGGTGTTCTGCACGCTCTTGATCTTGGTTTTGATTTCGCGTCCGCTTGCCATCTCTTGTTTCCCGTGGCGCGGGGCTGCTGCCCCGCGTTGTTCAACCGTTTGTCATCTGGTCCAGCGGAGCCAGCGGCTCCGCTCTACAGGACCGCGATTACCAGCTGCCGGTGGTCTTGAACTCGGCGATGCCCTTCTTGAAGGCACCTTCGATGTCGTTGTCCCAACCGCCGGTGGCGTTGACCTTGCTGACCAGCTCGCCCTGGGTGTTGGCGAAGTGGGCGTGCAGGCCTTCTTCGAACGCCAGCAGCTTGTTGACCGGCACGTCGTCGAGGTAACCCTCGTTGACGGCGTAGATCGACAGCGCCTGGTTGGCGATCGACATCGGCGCGTACTGCTTCTGCTTCATCAGCTCGGTGACGCGCTGGCCACGCTCCAGCTGCTTGCGGGTGGCTTCGTCCAGGTCCGAGGCGAACTGCGCGAACGCAGCCAGCTCGCGGTACTGGGCCAGCGAGATACGGATGCCGCCGGACAGCTTCTTGATGATCTTGGTCTGGGCCGAGCCACCGACGCGCGACACCGAGATACCGGCGTTCACGGCCGGGCGGATGCCGGCGTTGAACAGGTCGGTTTCCAGGAAGATCTGGCCGTCGGTGATCGAGATCACGTTGGTCGGAACGAAGGCGGACACGTCGCCGGCCTGGGTTTCGATGATCGGCAGCGCGGTCAGCGAACCGGTCTTGCCGGTGACCTTGCCTTCGGTGAACTTTTCGACGTATTCCTCGGACACGCGGGCAGCGCGCTCGAGCAGACGGGAGTGCAGGTAGAACACGTCACCCGGGTAGGCTTCACGGCCCGGCGGGCGCTTCAGCAGCAGCGAGATCTGGCGGTAGGCGACGGCCTGCTTGGACAGATCGTCGTACACGATCAGCGCGTCTTCGCCGCGGTCCATGAAGTACTCACCCATGGTGCAGCCCGAGTAGGCGCTGATGTACTGCATGGCAGCCGATTCGGAAGCAGTCGCGGCCACCACGATGGTGTGGGCCAGCGCGCCGTTCTCTTCCAGCTTGCGCACGATGTTGGCGATGGTCGAAGCCTTCTGGCCGATCGCAACGTACACGCACTTGATGCCGGTGCCCTTCTGGTTGATCACCGCATCGATCGCCATCGCGGTCTTGCCGGTCTGGCGGTCACCGATGATCAGCTCGCGCTGGCCACGGCCGATCGGGATCATCGAGTCGACCGACTTGTAGCCGGTCTGCACCGGCTGGTCGACCGACTTGCGCCAGATCACGCCCGGCGCAACGCGCTCCACCGGAGCGGTCAGGTCGGTGCCCAGCGGGCCCTTGCCGTCGATCGGCTCGCCCAGCGCGTTCACGACGCGGCCCAGCAGTTCCGGACCGACCGGCACTTCCAGGATGCGGCCGGTGGTCTTGGCGACGTCGCCTTCGCGCAGGTGCTCGTAGTCACCCAGCACCACGGCGCCGACCGAGTCGCGCTCCAGGTTCAGGGCGAGGGCGAAGGTGTTGTTCGGCAGTTCGATCATTTCGCCCTGCATCACGTCGGCCAGACCGAAGATGCGCACGATGCCGTCGGACACGCTGGTCACGGTGCCTTCGTTGCGCGATTCCGCGGCCAGCTTGACCTTCTCGATGCGGTTCTTGATCAGTTCGCTGATTTCGGAGGGGTTGAGCGTGGTTGCCATCGTCAAGTCCTAGTGCCGGCAGCGGGGCCGGACGTTAAATGAATTCAGTTAGCGAGCGCGGTCTGCAGACGGGCCAGCTTGCCCTTCAGCGAACCATCGATGACCACGTCGCCGGCGTCGATCACGGCGCCGCCGATCAGCGAGGCATCGACCGCGGTGGTCACGTCGACCTCGCGGTTGAAGCGCTTGCGCAGCGCGACCTTGATCGCGTCCAGCTCACCGGCCGACAGTTCGGCGGCCGAGGTGACGGTGGCCTTGACCACGTGCTCGGCTTCGGCGCGCAGGGCGTCGAACATGCCGGAAATCTCCGGCAGCAGCGGCAGACGATGCGATTCGGCCAGGATGGCCAGGAAGCGCGAGTAGGTCTCGCCGTGGGACACCGGCGCCAGCAGGGCGACGGCGTCGTCACGACCCAGCTCCGGGTTGGCGAGCAGGGCCGCCACGCGCGGGTCGGCGGCGACGTGGGCGGAGAACGCCAGGGCGTCCGACCACGGCGCGAACGCGCCTTCGTCGCGCGCGGTCGCGAACGCGGCGCGGGCGTACGGGCGGGCAAGCGTGAGGGCCTGGCTCATCCTTAGATCTCCGAGGCCAGCTCGTCGAGCAGCGCCTTGTGGGCGTTGGCGTCGATTTCGCGCTTGAGCAGCTTTTCGGCACCGGTCACGGCCAGCGCGGACACCTGCTTGCGCAGATCTTCACGGGCACGGTTGGCGGCGGCGTCGATTTCAGCCTGGGCCAGTTCCTTCTGACGGGTGGCTTCGGTGATCGCTTCGTTACGGGCAGCATCAACGATCTGGTTGGCACGTGCGTGGGCCTGATCGATGATCTCGTTGGCCTTGGTACGTGCTTCCTTCAGCGCTTCGTTGACCTTCTCCTGCGCCTGGGCCAGATCTTTCTGGCTGCGGTCGGCAGCAGCGAGGCCTTCAGCAATCTTCTGCTGGCGCTCTTCGATCGCGTTCATCAGCGGCGGCCAGATCTTGGTCGCGATGATCCAGATCAGACCAGCGAAGGCCAGCGCCTGCGCAAGAAGGGTGAAATTGATATTCATGGTTAGCTCGATCGCTGGTTTCGGGGTGGACGCGCCGCCGTAGCGGCACATCCGGCCTTCATCCGAAACCGGGTGCATCAGCACCCGGTCGTCTCAAACCGCTGTATCAGCCGGCCAGAGCCTTGGTGACGGCGCCAGCGAAGGCAGCCGACAGCGGGTTGGCGAAGGCCAGCAGCAGGCCAACGGCGACCGAGATGATGAACGCGGCGTCGATCAGGCCGGCGGTGATGAACATGCGGACCTGCAGGACCGGGATCAGTTCCGGCTGGCGGGCGGCCGACTCCAGGAACTTACCAGCCATGATGGCCAGACCCAGACCGGCGCCCAGCGCGGCCAGGCCGATCATGATGCCGACGGCAAGGGCGGTGGAGCTCTGAATCTGCGCGAAGTTGGTCAGGACGGCGAAGTACATGGTTATCTCCAGGAACTTAAGTTGCTAAGGGTGATGAAACGGATGAAGGTTGAAACGCGTTGAAGCTTGAAACTCAGTGAGCGTCTTCCGACAGGCTCAGGTACACGATCGACAGCATCATGAAGATGAAGGCCTGCAGCGGGATCACCAGCAGGTGGAACAGCATCCAGCCGAGGCCGAACACACCACCGGCAATGGCACCGAAGAAACCGGCACCACCCAGCACCCAGATCAGCAGGAACACGATTTCGCCGCCGAACATGTTGCCGAACAGTCGCATCGCCAGCGAGATCGGCTTGCTCAGCCACTCGACGATGTTGAGGATCAGGTTGAACGGCATCATCCACTTGCCGAACGGCGCCGTCAGGAATTCCTTGATGAAGCCGCCCAGGCCCTTGGACTTGAGCGCGAAGAACAGCATCAGGAAGAACACGCTGATGGCCATGCCCAGGGTGGCATTGACGTCAGCGGTCGGGACCGGCTTCCAGTAGTGCACGCCCACCCATTCCAGCGGCTTGGCGATGAAATCGGCCGGGATCATCTTCAGCAGATTCATCAACAGGATCCAGAAGAAGATCGTGATGGCGATCGGCGTGACCAGCTTGCTCTTGCCGTGGTAGGTGTCCTTGGCCTGGCGGTCGACGAACTCCAGGCAGATCTCGACGAAGGCCTGCCACTTGCCCGGCACGCCGGCGGTGGCCTTGCGGGTGCCCAGCCAGAACGCGACAACGATCACCAGGCCCATCAGGACCGCGGTGAGGAAGGTATCGACGTGGATATGCCAGAACATACCCTCACCCTTGCCGACCGGCGCGGTCAGGTTGTGCAGGTGATGCTGGATGTAGCTGGTAGGGGTTAGAGCCTCGCCCGCCATGTGTCCGGAACCTTCAGTTAATTGAATTCTGTCAACGCCTGGCCATCGCCAGGACCTGGAACATCAAGCCGACGGCGATACCGGCCAACAGCGCCAATGCAGGCAGCTTGAAGACCAGGAACCCCACCAGCAGGACGCCGAAAACCACCACCCACTTGGCCACGATCGCAATGATCAGGCGAGCCATCGCCGAACCTGCGGCCAGTGCCCCACCGCCCAGTGCCATCCGTGCCGCCACCCAGCCACCGGCCGAAATGGCCACACCGGACGCCAGCGCGCCGAGGGCATATTTCGGACCTACCAGCAGGAAGGCCAGAGCCAGGACAGCCACTGCGGCCAGCGGGTAGACCGCGGCGCGCAGCATCAGTCGCCGACCCGCATCAACGGAGTTCAGCACAGGACGTCCCGCGTGGTTGCAAGTGGAGGGCTGAGGCGACTACAGCAGGGGGGCCTCATCGAGCCGCCAAATTATAGCAATGGGACAATTTGCGAGACAACCGCTCCCTGTTCATCCCGGGAGGCCGCAAGTTGCGGTAACGGTTACATTTTTGCGTGCCACCCAGGGGACAATGACGTCCGTATGATGTTGCAGCGCAGTATTGAACTTTGGTCGCAGGCCGCGGAACTTTCGCCGAATGCGCCGGTCCGATCTTTCGACCTGCCTGCAGCAACCTCGTCGACGCTCCGCCCCGCAGGTCCCACGATGGCCCCGAAGCCCGGCTCCGGGGCCATCTTTTTGCATCGTCGCGACAGCGCTGAACCGTGCACACTTCGTGGACCATACGTTCACGGATGGTGGACGGGCCTGTCCGGCACAGTGGTCTTCATTCTGATGAACCACTGCAAGGACTCTTCGATGCGCCCCGTACCCACCCTGCTCGCCCTCTCCCTGCTCGCCGCCGGCGCTTCGTTCGCCACTGCCGCCCACGCCGCTGAAGGCGACGACCGCTTCGCCCTGCGCCTGGGTGCGATGAACATCGACTCGGACAACACCCTTCGCGGCAAGACCAACGTCGCCGGCCAGGACATCGGCTTCTCCGAGGACTTCAAGCTGGGTGGCAAGGAATGGGAGCCGCGCATCGATGGCATGTTCCGCATCAGCAACCGCCAGCGCCTGCTGTTCAACTACTTCAAGTACGACAAGGACCGCCGCGAGACCCTCGGCCAGGACATCTCCTTCGGTGACGTCAACGTGCCATCCGGCAGCTTCGTCAAGGGCGAACTGAAGTACCAGGTCGCCAGCCTGGTCTATGACTACTCGGTGGTGGACACCGATACCTTCGACCTCGGCCTGCAGCTGGGTGCCGAGTACGCCAAGGTCAGCACCAAGGCCTACGCCGATCTGGGCAACGTCTACGAAGGCCAGTTCCTCAATGAGAAGACCGACGGCGTGGCGCCGGTGGTCGGTGCGCGCCTGAGCTTCACCCCGTCGGAAAAGTGGATGATCACGCTGCAGGGCCAGTACCTCAACACGCGCTGGGGCAGCTTCGATGACTACAAGGGCGACCTGAGCCGCGCCAACGCCATCGTCGATTACCGCTTCACGAAGAACTTCGGTGTGTTCGCTGGCTACGACTGGTTCAAGCTCGACGCGGACAAGAAGGGCAGCGACGGCACCATCGGCCTGAAGCAGGAATTCAAGGGCCCGGTGGCCGGCGTCAGCTTCGTGTTCTGATCCCCCGCCCCTTCCACGGCACACTGCTCTCCTGGCGCGGCCTCCGGAACATCGGGGCCGCGCTTTTTTGTACTTTTTTCCCTGCGTGCAGGAGCAAGAGCAGCTGGGTCGAGCGCTTGAGGGAGAGGGGGCTGGGTGCGAATGTCCCCCGGCGCTGGCCTGCGGCCGACGCCTCCTCCTTTACTTCGCACCCAGCCCCCTCTCCCTCCGCGTGTCAGGCGTCCAGGCGGCCTAGGCGGTGGCTCTCGACTGTCCCCGCAAGCCGAGCCGCTGCGCGGGTGGCAGGCGTTTGGACAAAGTAAAGGAGGAGGCGACCGCCGCAGGCGGACGACGGGGGACATTTGTCCAAACGCCTGCCACCCGCGCAGCGGCCCCACCGCTCGCAAAAATCCGGAGCGGAGAAACAAAAAAGTGCCGGTGTCAATTCTTTCGCGCAAATCAAGAAGGACTTGAAACCGTATATGGGACAGTAGGTTAGCTCCTTTCGGGGCCGCTTAGAAGAAGAGCGGCGTTGTCGGCTAGGAGCGACATAGGAGCGTTGGGAGAGAAAGCCGCATCGCACTGTGTAGTGCTGGATTGCCGAGGAACGGCGGGCCTGTCGCATCATCATAGCCCAACAGGCTCGGCGGCATCCAGAATGAAGAACGCGCAGCCTGGGCTGCGCGTTCGATGGATGCCGTTGAATAGCATGCGGTGCAATCATGGCGGCTTCGGTGGTGTGCTGCGGGTCGCCGTGCCCTTCCTGAATCCTCGATCCCCCGCCATGAACGCTTCCAGCATATGCGGGATCAGCGTCGCCGCATCAACGGCCTCGCCATACGCCTGCGCGTGTAGCGCGGCGTAGCGGTCGAGGTCGACTTTCAAGCTGGTCGGGCAAACGAAAGTCAGCTTGGTGCTCTCGGTCTTCGGCAGCGGGCCGAGCCGCAGCTTCTTGGTCGTGCTCATCGTGAAGTCCCCCGGTTGAAGAACAGCGGCTGGTACGGCCGCAGCACCAGATCCCGGTTGACGATGATGCGAACCGGCAGGCCCGGCCGTTGCGTTAAGGTCGGCTGGATGTTGAGGTTGCGCCGGGTCATCTCCTGGCCGACCTGATTGATGCTGTCCTGCGCGCTGTCGCGCCCAGCGATGATGACGCGATCACCATCCTGCCGGTTCTCCGGCGCGGCCAGCTCGGCACCGACGCCCAGCAGCGTGGTGAGTGCCGCACCGGCAAAGATGCGGCCCCAGTGGTAGTCCACATCGTCCTCCAGCCCGGCATAGCCGGCTGGGTCGGTGCCGGCCAGGTTGTCGAGCGTGAGCGAAGACGTGTCCGGCAGGATGATCCGGTTCCAGACGACTTGAACGCGGCTCTGCCCGTAGCTGACCTGGCTGTTGTATTTGCCCAGGATGCGCGAACCCTGCGGAATCAGCAGGAAGCGCCCGGTGGCTGTGTCATAGACCGGCTCCGTCACCGTGGCGATCACGTCGCCGGGCAAGTCCGACTTGATGCCCGTCACCAAGGCACCTGCGACCACTGTTCCGGCCATAACCTGATACGGCGAAATTGGCAGAGTCAGATTGCCGGAATTACGGGTTTCAGTGGGGCCAGCTTTCATGAAAGCCTCTTTCTGGTCTTGCCGGTTTTGCACCGCTGTCGGGTCAGCAGGTTGGGCCGCCGTGGAGGCCGGCCCGGCCGCCAGCGGGTCAAACGCCGCATTGGCGGCGAAGCCCGGCGCAGCGGCCACCTGTGTCTGCGCTACCGGCGCCGCATTCTGCCCACCCGAGCGGAAGAACACGGACGAGGCCGCGGCCGCCTCGGCTTCTTTTCGCAGGGCATCGTTCGGGTCGTGACCGGGGGCCGCGTAGGCAGCCGTCGCCGGTTGCTGCGACTTCACGATAGCCGGGCCAAGATCGCCCGGCAGCGGTGGCCCTAGTTCGGGAACGGCAGGCAGCAACGCCGGCGGCAGCTTGGAATAGTCCGTCGGCAGCGCATCCAGTCCTTCCGACTTTGACACGCGATCGACGTTGTAAAGCTCGGTCTGCTCGCCTGTGCTGCGTCGATGAGGTTGCAGCGACCACATCAGCGCGCCGAGCACGGCGACCGCTAGGACGCCGGCAAGGATGGCCAGCGAGCGCCGGTTCAGGCGTGTGACTGGACGCGGCTGGGCGCGCAGCGCCACTGCCTCCGGCGCCACCTTGTCCGCCTGCGGCGCGGCAAGGTCGGGAGTGTCATCCTGGCTCATGGTCAGTTCCTCCGTGCAACACCATCGGTGCGCTCGATCCGCACCACGTCGCCGCCATCGCCGCCCAGCCGCAGTTCGGCCGCGCCGAACAGGCGATCCACGACGTAGTACGGCGAGCGAAAACGGTAGTTCACCAGTTGCCCGTCGCCCTGCGCGCCGATGACAAACAGCGGCGGCAGCTCGCCCTGGGCGATGCCCGGCGGGAACTGGATATAGACCTTCTCTCCATCATCGAAGGCGCGCAGAGGCTTCCACGGCGGGTTGCTGCCCGATACCGCGTAGCGGAAGCGGATCTTGTCCAGCGACAGGCCCGTATCGACAGGCGTTGTTGCCTGCGCTGCCTGCGCCTGGCGCTGCAACGCGAGCATTCGGTCTTGCGGATAGTCCCAGGACACCGACGCCATCCATGCCCTCTCGGTCGAGGTCAGCTCCAGCAGGTAGGTGCGCCGACTGGTGGTGATGACGAGATTGGTTTTCAGACCGGAGCGGATAGGCTTGACCAGCACATTGACGCGCAGATCGGCCCCGCCGCCGCTGGACGTGTCGCCCACGATCCAGCGCACGGTATCGCCGGCGGCGACCGTTACCAGTTCCTCGCCCGGTTGAAGCGAAACCACCGTCACGCGCCCCGGCGACGCATAGACCTGATAAAGCGCGCCATCGGTGAACGGCCACACCTGAATCGCGTTGACGTAGCCCTCACGGGTAGGCGCGATACGCGCTTCTGCATTGGCACGGGAAACGCGCACCTTTTCGTCGGCCGGCTCCGGCGCAACGGGGGCCTCATCGAGTTCCGGCAGGGGCTTCAACTGCGCCGGCAGCGCCAGCGGTTCAGGGACGGCGACGACTTCGACGGGCTTGGGCGGTTCGGGCAACGGCTGGGCCAGCACCGTCTCGTCGAGCGAGATGGATGGCGGCGGCTTCCCCTGCGAGGCGCAGCCCGCGAGGGCCAGCAGCGTCAAAGGAACAACGTAAAGGCGGAAACGAAGTTTCATGGTTTGGCTCCTTCGGAAGAATCCAGTTCGCGGCTCCATGACAGGCCGTTGACGTAGATACCCAATGGGTTCTTGAGCAGGCGCTGTTCAGTACGCGGGGTTTGCAGGACGGTCGAAAGCACGGCGTTCCAGCGTTCGGTGCCGGCGGGCGCACCGTTGACATAGCGCTGCTCTGTCCAGCGCACGTTGAAAGACGTGTCGCTCGCGCGAACCACGCTGGTGATTTGCACCGTTACCGATTCCTTGCCGATGCGGGCGAATGGGTCATTGGTGCGGGCGTAGTCGTTGAGCACCGCCGCGCCCTTGTCGGTGGTGTAGTCGTAGGCATCGAGCCAGTTCTGCCGCACCACGATGGGGTCGATGGACAGCGAGCGAACCAGCGTCACGAAGCGCGCCAGGTGGTGCGCGATCTGCGCGTCGCCGGGCCGGTACGGCGTGGCGGCCTCTCCCACGGCGCGCACCTGCCCGGCTTGATCGACCTCGATGACATAGGGCGTCACGATGGACTGCGCCGAGCGCCACACCAGGCCGCCGGCCATCAACAGCGCGAGCACTAGGCAGCCGAAGGCCATCAGGCGCCAATTCTTCGCCTGCACGCGGGCGGAGCCGATACGGTCGTCCCACACCTGGGCGGCGGCTTGATACGGGGTGGCAGGCTGCGGCGTATCGGCGTAGCGCACCTGCGGTCGTTTGAATCGCATGGGTGTTCTCCTTGAAGGTTAGGTATCGGAATCCCGCAGGCTCGGGCCTTGCCCGGAGCCGCCGCCGTCGCCGCCGCGCAGCGTGTGGGCGGCAGTGGTCGCGGCATGGGTAGCCTGCTGGCGGCGGTGCATCCGCTTGGCCCAGGCCGGTTGCTCTTGCTTCTGCGAGCCTGCGGTGCCGTCTGCGGTCTGGCCGGGGCCAGCACCGTCGCTGCCGGCTTCTGTGCCGTTCCAGCCAGCGCGGAAGGAGTCGGCCACCTTCTGCCCAACAGCGGAAGCACCAGAGGTGACGCTGCGGCCTGCGGCTTGTGCGCCAGTCTTGGCGACATTGCCGAGGCCAGCCGCCGCGCCCTTGGCACCGCCGCCGGCCGCAGCGGAACCGGCCTGGAACGCCGATCGGGCACTGCCGGCCGCCGAAGTCGCGGCACGCGCACCGGCACCGGCCAGCTTTGCGGCCGCCGGGGCCATTCGTGCCCCGGCCATGACGGCGCCGCCCACGCCCGTTACGGCGGCGCCGATGGCAACGCCGGTGCCGACAGCCCCGACCGCAGCACCAGCCATCGCGCCCGCACCAAGCTGTGGCGCACCGGACACCAGGCCGGTGGCGATACCGGGGCCGAAAATGCCCAGCGCCAGCAGCGCGAGCGAGGCCAGCATCACGACCAGCGCGTGGTCGATGGATGGTTCGTCGGGATGCACCTGGAACTCGGCGAACAGGCCTGAACCGATGCCGACGATGACGGCCAGCACCAAGACCTTGATGCCTGACGACACCACGTTGCCTAGCACCTTTTCCGCGAGGAACGAGGTCTTGTTCCAGAGTGCAAACGGGATCAAGACGAAGCCGGCGAGCGTAGTCAGTTTGAACTCGATCAGCGTGATGAAAAGCTGTACGGCCAGCACGAAGAAGCAGAGGATCACCACCAGCCAGGCGATGAACAGAACCACGATAGGGTCGATGTTCACGAACACCTCGGGGAACCCAGCCATGTCCCCGATCTGTTCCAGAATCGGCGCGGCTGCGTCGATGCCGGTCTTCGCCAGCCGGCCCGGCTGAAGGAAGTTCTCCATCGTGATGGCCGAGCCGGTAGCGGTAATTCCCAAGCCGGCGAACGAGCGGAACACGATGCTCGCCAGCCAGTTGAAGTTGCCGATGATGTAGGCGAACGCGCCGACACAGAGCACCTTGCGCAGCAGCTTGGCGATCACGTCGTCGCCCTGGCCGGTGGCGTGGCTCATGGCCCAATACAGGCCAGCGATCGTCATGTCGATGACGATGAGCGTGGCGGTGAGAAATGCCACTTCGCCCTGCAATAAGCCGAAGCCCGAGTCGATGTAGCGCGAGAACGTATCGAGGAAACGGTCGATGATGGTCACGTCGTTCATGGCGAATCCTCGGGCGGAGTGAGCGGAACGGCGCCCTCTGGCAATTCATCTGCGGGCGTATCGAAGCTCGGCGGAATCGGCGGGAGTTCAGCCAGCGAGTTGTATTCATCCGGCCCGGTATGGCCGGCGAAGAAGCGCCGCCGGAAGGCTTCAGCGGCGGCGCGGCAGGCATCCTCGCCCACGGCCTGCCGGTCGGCCGCGCATTGCCCGCGCAACGCCTTGAGCCGCACCGGATCTGCGGCCAGGGCGTCGGCCAGGTTCTCGGCCGGCTGCTGGCCGCACGCGGTCAGCAGCACGGCCATCAGGACGGAAGCGCATCGCATGGCCGCCTCCGGTCAGTTGTTATAGAAGTTGACGGACTGCGGCGTGTACGGCGTGCCGGTGCCCAGAAAGCGCCGCCGCACTTCGCGGGCGCGCTCCATAGCCGCCGCTTGCCGCGCCAGTTCCAGTGAAGCGGCCCGGTCTTGCGTGATCTGGAGCTGCTGCGCCTGGATCGACTGCTTGGCCTGCAAAGCCAGGAGCTGGTTCGTCGCCTGCATCGCTTGCAGCGCGCCGGTGGCCGACTGGCTCTGGCTCACGAGATCGGCCAGCGCGCTTTCGTCTTGGGCGAGGTTCTGCGACACCTGCGCCTGCATCCGCATCGCGGTGTGCAAGCCGTTCAAGGTGTTCTGCCAGCGTTCGCGGGCGTCCTGTGCCATGCGGTCGCCGCTGATGGTGGCGGCGTACTGTTCCGGGTACAGGCGGGCGAACGTGGCATCCATGCTCTGCACGTCGTAGGCCAAGCCGCGCGCCTCGGCGATCAGGCGCTCGGTGGTGGCGAGCGTCGAGCGCAGGCGGTTGACGATGTTGAAGTCGAGATTTGCCAGGTTCCTGGCCTGGTTCATCAACATCTGCGCCTCGTTCTGAAGCTGGTTGATCTGGTTGTTGATCTGTTCCAGCGTGCGCACGGCGGTCAGCGTGTTCTGCACGAAGTTGGACGGGTCGAACACCGTCAGCGCGGATGCGGGCTGCACGGCCAGCAGCGATACCGACAGCACGGCAGCGAGTGAGACAGAGAGCAAACGGGGCTTGGTCTTCATGGTGAAACCTCCAGCGGTTGAGAAGCGAGAAAGGAAGCTGCCGCCGGAGCGGACGGCAGCAGGTCGGCGGCCCAGCCGAGGCCGCGATGGCGCAGCCACGCGCCGGCGAAGCCGGGAGCGCCGGCCTGCGTCAGCACGCGGTCAATATCGCGTTGGTCTTGAGGGGTGGATGCGCCCGCGAATGCGAGCGCGACAGGCCCCAGGTCGAGGTCGAACAGGCGATTGCCGAGGCGCGACTGGTAGTAGTAATCGCGCTTGGGCTGTGCGGTCGCCACGATCTCAATCTGGCGGCTGTTCAAGCCGAAGCCTTCGTAGATCGTGCGAATCTGCGGCTCGGTGGCCTGCGGGTTAGGTAAGAAGATCCTGCTCGCGCAGCTTTCGATGATGGCTGGCGCGATGGTCGAGTCCTTGATGTCGGCCAGCGACTGCGTGGCAAAGATGACGCTGACGTTCTTTTTTCTGAGCGTCTTGAGCCATTGCCGGATGCGGGCCGCGAAGGACGGCTCATCGAGGAACAGCCACGCTTCATCGAGGATCAGCAGCGTGGGCGCGCCGTCAAAACGTTCGTCGAAGCGGGCGAACAGGTAGCGCAGCACTGCTTGCACGGCGGCGGGGCTGTGCATCAGTTCTTCCATCTCAAAGCCCTGCACGTCGGCCATGCCCAGCCGGTCGTGGTCAGCGTCCAGCAGCTTGCCGTGGGCGCCGCCCAACACATAGGGCGCGAGCGCTTGGCGCAGCGCGTTGGACTGCAATAACACCGACAAGCCGGTCATGGTGCGCTGCTCCACTGGCGCACCGGCAAGGCTTCGCAGCGCCGACCAAATGGCAGCCTTCTCGTCCGGGCCGACCGTCACGCCTTCGTGCAGCAGCCGGCCCTCCACCCATTCGGCGGCCCAGGTGCGGTAGCCCTCGTGGGCTATTCGCGCGAGTGGCTGGAAGGCGATGCCGCCATCGGCACCGAGGTCGTAGTGCTCACCGCCAAGGCCGAGGATGGTGGCGCGCATCGAGCGCCCCATGTCGAAGGCGAAGATCCGCGAGCCGAAGTAGCGCCGGAACTGCATGGCCAATATGGCGAGCAGCACCGACTTGCCCATGCCGGTCGGCCCGGCGACAAGGGTGTGCCCCACGTCGCCGATGTGCGTCACCAGCCGGAACGGCGTCGCGCCATCGGTGCGGGTGACGATCAGCGGCGGGCCATCGAGGTGTTCGTTCTTCTCCGGCCCAGCCCATACCGCTGACATCGGCATCATGTGCGCCAGGTTCAGCGTCGAAACGATGGGCTGACGCACGTTCGCGTATGCGTTGCCGGGGACGGACGACAGCCAGGCATCGACTGCGTTGAGGGTTTCGGGGATGGTCACGAAACCCCGGCCCTGGATGACGCGCTCCACCATGCGCAGCTTCTCGTCGGCCACGGCCGGGTCGGCGTCGAGCACCGTCACCGTGGCGGTGAGGTAGCCGAAGGCGACTTGATCGCTGCCCAGCTCCTGCAAGGCGGCATCGGCGTCGGCGGCCTTGTTGCTGGCATCGGTATCGACCAGCGGGCTTTCCTGCTGAAAGATCGTTTCGCGCAGCAGCGCGATGACGTTCTTGCGCTTGGCGAACCATTGGCGCCGCAAGCGCCCCAATTCCCGTTCCGCCTCGGCTTTGTCCAGGCACAGGAAGCGCGTACTCCAGCGATACGCAAAGCCCAGGCGGTTGAGGTCGTCCAAGATCCCCGGCCAGGTCGAGGTCGGGAAGCCTCGTACCGACACCACGCGCAGGTGCTGATCGCCCAGCATGGGCGCCAGGCCGCCGACCAGCGCGGCATCGGCCAGCAGTGCGTCGATATGGAACGGCACGTCGGGCACGCCGACGCGATAGCGCCGCGTGGAGACTGTGGCATGCAGGTAGGTCAGCGTCTGGCTATCGTCCAGCCAGGCAATCTCCGGCATCACACCATCGAGCAGGTCGAACACGCGATCGGTCTCTGCCACGAAGGAATCAAGCCGACCACGCCAGTCCACACCCTCAGTGGGCCGGTTCTCGTACAGCATCCCAGCCGCACGGGCGCGAGACTCTTGCGGCGGTAGGTGTTGCAACGTGAAGTGATAGACGCTCTCGAAATGGCCATCCGACTCCTCGAACGCCGCGCGTCGCTCCTCATCCACCAGCCAGGACAGTGGTTCGGGAAAGGAGGATTGCGGATAGCTCGATGCCCGCATCCGCTCGGCCTCGATATAGAAGGCCCAGCCAGACCCGGTACGGCGAAGCGCGTTGTTCTGCCGCGCCGACGTGGCAATCAGCTCGCCCTGTGTCGCACTGTCCAAGTCGGGGCCGCGAAACTGGAACGTGCGTTGAAACGAACCATCTTTGTTCAGCACAACGCCCGGCGCGACCAGCCCGGCCCAGGGCAGCCAGTCGGCAAGCAAGGCCGGGCGCTGACGATATTCGGCAAGGTTCAGCATGGCGTCCTCCCCTCACACGTCCAGAAGCGGGCGGTGTTTGATATGCCGCGCGAAGACCTGCATGAACTGCGGATCGACGCGCGCACCCCATACGGCCAGCGAGTGGCCGACGATCCAGAGCACCACGCCGGGAATCCACAGTTGCAGGCCCAGCCCGACGGCGGCGGCTAGCGTGCCGTTGGCAATCGCCACGGTGCGCGGCGCACCGCCCAGCAGGATCGGCTCGGTCAGCGAGCGATGCAGCGGCACTTCAAAGCCCGGAAGATCGGTGGCCTTACTCATACGACGGCCCCTCCGGAGAAGCTGAAGAACGACAGGAAGAACGAGGACGCGGCGAACGCGATGGACAGGCCGAACACGATCTGGATCAGCTTGCGAAAGCCGCCGCTGGTATCACCGAACGCCAGCGCAAGCCCCGTCGAGATGATGATGATCACCGCCACGATCCGGGCGACTGGCCCTTGGATGGATTCGAGGATGGAGGTCAGCGGCCCTTCCCACGGCATCGAGGAACCGGCGGCCTGCGCCGTGCCCGCCAGCAACAGCATCAGCGCGGCCAGCAGCAGCCCTTGCCCTGCGGGACGGGCCAGGTGGCGCAGCCGCGCCATGCTGGACAGGCGAGAAATAGGATTTACGGAAAGACGGAAAGCATCAACGTGCGTCATGGCAGTTCTCCAGGTTGGTCAGGGGTCGAGGAAGGCGCAGCGGCAGCGGCTGCAAGAGGAACCGGCGGCAGCTCGGGAAACGGCGTTTCCAGCGCATCTGTCAGGCGATAGCCCGCACCGTCGAAGCCGACGACACGGGAGATGGTTTCGACGTGACGTTTGCGGCCACGGCCTGCGATGTGAATCACCACGTTGACCGCCTCGGCGATCAGGGCGCGGGGCGGATTCACTGCCACTTCGAGGATCAGTTGCTCCAGACGCAGCAGTGCGCCCAAGGCGGAGCCGGCATGGATGGTGGCAATGCCGCCGGGGTGGCCGGTGCCCCAGACCTTCACCAAGTCCAGGGCTTCGCCGCCACGCACTTCGCCGACGATCACGCGGTCAGGCCGCAGGCGCATCGTGGCCCGCACCAGCTCGGTCATTGTGACGACGCCGGCGCGGGTGCGCAGCGGCACATGGTCGCGGGCCGCGCATTGCAGCTCGATGGTGTCTTCGAGCACCAGCACGCGGTCGCCTGTGGCGGCGATCTCGGCCAGCAGCGCGTTCGCCAGCGTGGTCTTGCCGGTGCTGGTGCCGCCGGCGATCAGGATGTTCTGCCGCTCGCGCACGGCGCGGCGCAGGAACTCGGCCTGCCCGGCGGTCAGGATGCCGTCGGCCACGTAGCGATCCAGGCCGATGATGCTCACGGCCCGCTTGCGTAGCGCGAAGGCTGGCCCCGGGGCGGCCGGAGGCAGGATGCCCTCGAAACGCTCGCCGGTTTCCGGCAACTCGGCGGTCAAGAGCGGCTGGCCGCGATGCACCTCCGCGCCGACATGCGCGGCGACCAGGCGGATGATGCGTTCACCATCGGCCTCGGGCATCTCCACGCCCAGCGGCGAGCGACCCGACGACAGCCGATCCACCCACAGGGTGCGATCGGGGTTGAGCATGATTTCCACAACATCCGGATCTTCGAGCGCAGCGGCGATCAGCGGCCCCATCGCCGTGCGCAGCATCTGGATGCGGCGATCCTGGGACGCCGCGGCGGATGAGCGAGATTCAGGCGGAATCTGCGGAACGGCACTCATGACGCACGCTCTGCAGCTCGCTCATCGGCGGACGCCATCGCTGCTGCGTCATCCATCCGCATCGGATCGGGGTGCAGTTCCTCCACCACGTCGCGCACCAGACTGCGGCCACGCAGCAGGTGGCGACCCAACTGCTCGACGAACTGCTCGAAGCGCGCTTTGCCCTGGGCGCGGGCCGCGTCCTTGTGGGCTTCTGGCACCGGCGTGCTGATGGTCAAGAAATAGCGGATGAACAGCGCCAGCGTTTCGATCTGGATGTTCTGGTCGCGCTCCATGCGTTCGGTCTGCCGCGACAGTCGATCCAGCCGCTTGGCAATGGCGGCCTCACGCTGGTCGCCCGCATCGGGTGACAGCCAGGACGCCAAGGCCGCTGCGACGATGGAGGACTTGGACACGCCTTTCTTGGCGGCAAGTTCATCCAGGCGCTTGGCGTGCTCGGGCTGGATGAAAAGATTGAGGCGGTATTGGCTCATAGGTCGATTCCGTCGTTGGGGTCGAGAGAAGCCAGCCGGGCCGTGCGCTGCATGGCCGGGTCGAGCTGGCCGGGAAGCGGGAGCGCCAGGTCGTCGTCATCGAGCAGCTCCAGGTCGTTCGCACACGCGTCCAACTCGGGCTCGTAGGCGACGGTTTCGGAGAGTTCGAGCTGGCGGCGCGGGCCGCCGTCATCGGTGCCGCCCGGACCATCGGCGGATACCGAGGTCGGCGCCGTAGGTACGGCCGGGATCGCCAAGCCGCTCCAGTCGTCGGGGCGGGCTGGCGGCGCGTCGGCGTACCTCCCGACTGCGAGCACGGGCGGTGGCAGGACGCGATCCTTGAAATTGGCGTCGACGTAGTAACGCAGCTTCTTCGCGCGGATCGGGGCAACGCTGGACACCATGACTACGGCGTCCTCAGGTGGAAGCTGCATCACCTCGCCGGGCGTCAGCAGCGGACGTGCAGTTTCCTGACGCGACACCATCAGGTGCCCCAGCCACGGAGCGAGGCGGTGGCCCGCGTAGTTGCGCTGCGCGCGAAGCTCGGTGGCGGTGCCGAGGGTTTCGGAAATCCTTTTCGCCGTCCTTTCGTCGTTGGTGGCGAAAGTCACCCGGACATGGCAGTTGTCGAGGATGGAATGGTTCTGCCCATACGCCTTGTCGATCTGGTTCAGGCTTTGAGCGATGAGAAAGCTGCGGATGCCGTAGCCGGCCATGAAGGCAAGCGCGGACTCGAAAAAATCGAGGCGACCCAGCGCCGGAAACTCGTCCAGCATCAGCAGCAGCTTGTGCCGGCGCGCGATGCCATCGCTGCCGTCGAGCGATTCGGTCAGCCGCCGCCCGATCTGGTTCAAGATGAGCCGGATCAGCGGCTTGGTGCGGCTTATGTCGGAGGGCGGCACCACCAGATAGAGCGATACCGGGTGCTCGGCGGAAATCAGGTCGGCGATGCGCCAATCGCAGCGCGATGTGACTTCGGCCACGGTCGGGTCGCGGTACAGGCCGAGAAACGACATGGCGGTGGAGAGCACGCCCGATCGCTCGTTGTCCGACTTGTTGAGCACTTCGCGGGCAGCGGATGCGACAACCGGGTGAGGCGCATCGCCCAGGTGCTTCGTCGTCATCATCCGGTGCAGCGTCAGCTCGAACGGACACGCCGGGTCGCTGAGGAAGTTGGCGACGCCGCGCAGCGTCTTGTCCTCGCCTGCGTACAGAACATGCAAGATTGCACCGACCAGTAGCGCGTGGCTGGTCTTCTCCCAATGATTGCGCTTCTCTAACGCACCTTCAGGGTCAACCAGAATGTCGGCGATGTTCTGCACGTCGCGCACTTCATGTGCGCCGCGCCGGACTTCAAGCAGCGGGTTGTAGGCGGCCGACTGCCTATCGGTGGGGTTGAAAAGCAGGCAGTGCGAAAAGCGCGAACGCCAGCCCGCCGTGATCTTCCAGTTCTCTCCCTTAATGTCGTGAATGACGGCGGACGCCGGCCACGAAAGCAACGTAGGCACCACCAAGCCCACGCCCTTGCCCGAGCGCGTGGGTGCGAAGCTCAGGACATGTTCCGGCCCCTCATGTCGGAGGTATTGGTCGTCGTGTTGGCCGAGGAAGACGCCCGCCGGGAGGGTCAGTCCAGCTTTGCGGATGTCGACGGCATCGGCCCAGCGTGCCGAACCATAAGTCGTAACCAGCCGCGACTGCCGAGAACGCCATACCGACATGGCGATGGCGACGAGTAAAGCGAACAAACCGCTACCACCCGCAATCGCACCGCCTGTGTCGAAGACGTGCGGCGCGTAGGCATCAAAGAAGAACCACCATTCGAACAAGCGCCACGGGTGATAAACCGGTACACCTAGAAGATCGAACCAGGGCGATCCGAGGCGTACTTGATAGCCAAGGGTCGCTGCTGTCCATTGTGTGGCGCCCCAGACGCCGGCGATCACGATGCCGATTACCACAGCGATCTGGCCGAACAGAACGTTCGTCCCTTGCATGACCTGTCCTCCGATTTCTCCTGCGCTGGTGTCTCATTGAAAGCGTTGCACAGGGGGTGTCGCAGGCGTCAGGATCGGTTCTGGGCTAGTGCCGGTCAAAGACCGTTCGCAGCACAATGGTCGAGGGAAAAGAAAGAATGAGCGCGGTGGCGAGTCAAAGAAAAGCGCCGCAAGCGAAAGCGCACTGCGGCGCATACAGAGTTCCAAGCAAGTTACCCAAAAAAAGCCGTCAATGGGCCTTGCTTCCACTCATAGGCAATATTTAGATATCATGAAAAACGATGATATTTAAGATTGGAATAAAAATGAAAAATATCAAGAGTATGGATCTCAACTTGCTCAAGGCGCTGGACGCATTGTTAGACGAACGCAATGTGACACGGGCGGCGGCCCGTCTGGGACTAACCCAGCCGGCCTTGAGTGGCATGCTGACGCGGTTGCGCGAGAGCTTCGGTGACCCGCTTTTCGCGCGCTCGCAGCGGGGTATCGTTCCAACGCAGCGGGCGCTGGATCTAGGGATGCCTGTCAAGCAGGTGCTCGCCGAAATCGACGCGCTGCTCCAGCCACCTTCCTTCAATCCGGCCACCGCACAACTGACCTTCTCCATCGCCGCGACGGACTATGCGCTGCGTGCCGTTGCTGTCCCATTTCTATCGGCACTTAAACGGCACGCACCGCGTGTACGAGTCTCATTAGTGCCAGTCGAGAGCGGGCAGCTACAGAACCAGCTTGAGCGCGGTCAGATCGATTTAGCCCTCCTGACGCCAGAGATCACTCCGCCAAATCTGCATGCCCGAGAGCTGTTCAAGGAACACTATGTGTGTGTCCTGCGGGAAGACCATCCTGCGGCTATGGGGCGCAAGCTGACCGTTAAACAGTTCTGTGCTCTCGACCATGCGCTTGTTTCCTACGATGGTGGAGGTTTCCGCGGCGTCACCGACGATGCGCTAGAACAGTTGGGCAAACGACGCAGCGTCACACTGTCGGTCAAGAGCTTTCTGATCTTGCCAGACATCCTGCGTGCCAGTGACATGGTTGCGATCTTGCCGAGCCGCTTGGTCGCCGGTATGGACAAGCTGGCTATCTCCCTGCCGCCGGTGAAGATACCGGGGTTCACCAAGACGGCTGCTTGGCACGAACGCACCCATCACGATCCAGCACATCGCTGGATACGAGCACTGCTGTTCACTTCCTGTGCTAACAACAAGTAGGCAAGATCGCTCCTATCGTCATGCTCAGCACAACTCTACCTCGCACTACAAATAAGCAATCAGTCGGCTCAATTGGAGACGCGCCCTTTCGTAGCGCCGCTGCGAGATAGCCTAGTCGGTGGATGGCAGAACCTAGGCCTTGATATCATATTTTATGATATCAAAAATAGAAACTTAGGATTTCACTTATTGCAGATGGAGGCTCATGATTTGCTCCATGACCACTTGAATGACGCAGCCACCCCTGTTGCGTCATCGACATTTTGTGAAGGAGCTTCGATATGAGCAAGCAACAGAACGCCATCCTCTGGCCCGAAGGCTACACGCCGGGCTTTACTGAGAATTTCGCCTCCAATGAGATCATCGCCGCCGGCTTGAGCGCGGCCGACGTATGGCCTCTACTCGTCACACCATCGCTGTGGCCAAGCTACTACGCCAACTCGGCTAACGTGTGCTTTCATGACGGCAAAGGCCCGGTACTGGCCGACGGCGATCGGTTTTACTTCGAGACCTTCGGCTTCCCGGTAGAGGGGCAGTGCAACGAATACGTGCCACCTGCGGATGGGCAACCCGGCCGCGTGGCCTGGCACGGCTGGTCCGGCGAGGAAGGCACAGATACGCGCCTGGATGTGCATCACGCCTGGCTGGTTGAGAACCTGGACGGCAGGCGCGTGCGCATCCTCACGCAGGAAACTCAGAAGGGCAAACCGGCCGAGGAGCTGCACAACGCCAAACCCAACCCGATGATCAACGGCCATCAGGACTGGCTCGACAGCTTGGTCGAGGCAGCGCGCAAAGCCAAGCAGGCGTAGTGGTCTCCGGCCGCTTGATCCCAAGCGTCTGAACGGAGAAAACCATGATGAGAACTCCCCTCAGGATTCTGCTGGTCCTGACTTCGCAGGCAACGATGGGCGACGAACTGCTCAACCGCGAATGGTTCCGCAGTCGGACCGAAGCGAAGGTGCTGATCGAACGTTGGCGACAGTTCTACAACGAGCAGCGGCCGCATAGCGCGCATGCTTACAAACCGCCGGCGACGATCCGGCGCAACTGGATCCAATCCGATAGCATCCCCTCCGAACTCACTGCCTGACTGGCTACAAAGTTCGTACTCAGGTCACCTTGGCGCAGGCACTGAAGGTGGAGCCACCCGGAATGGGTGCTCCCACCGCCTTACGCGCACTGGCTCGAACTCTCCCGAGGCGCCGGCAAGCTCGTCACATAGCGACTAGAGAGAGGAGGTGACCGTACGAGTTCCCAGCGCCCGATCCACTCTGGGAGCTGGGTCGCCTAGCGACTACGCTACCAATGGAGCTAGCGATCAACTCGATAACTTGAGCGTGATAACGCCCAGGATGATCAACGCCACGCCAAGGTATCGCATCAGGGAGGTTGGGTCGCCATAGAAATGAATTCCGACTAAGAAAGTTCCCGCCGCTCCGATACCCGTCCACACCGCATAAGCAGTCCCAATCGGTATCTGACGCTGAGCAAGCCATAGGAAGGCGCCGCTAATTGTCATGAAAGAGACGGCTACTGCGACCCCACTCCAACGCGATGTTGGCTCTTGCGCCATTTTCAGCCCGACCGGCCATCCGATTTCAAACAATCCAGCCAAAACAAGATAGATCCAACCCATTGCGATTCTCCTTCAAATTTTTCATATCCGGCATACATACTCCGGCATGACCACCAGCTTAGAACTTCGGCGGCTCTTTAGGCGTGGTGTGGGGCACATCGCCATCTTCGTAAAAGCGCTTTCGCGTAGCCTCGGCAACCCGGTTACATAGTTGGTCGCCCAGCATTGGTCGATCCAACTTGCATTGCTTGCGCAACTCTTTCAGACGCTCAGGATTGAGCGCTAATTCATCGACTGTCGGAAGGTTGGCTTTATCTGGTTTCCCAGATGGGCTGCAGGCTGCCAATGTCGAGGAAAGCAATATGAGAGCAATCTTCTTCATGGTTAATTTTCTTTGGGAGATTGTGTGATGGTTTACCGCCGACCTTTGGCATCTGGAGATTTGATCGAATGAACGCGTTCCATGAAGCGAGTCAGCATTTCTGACGGCTCGCTGGCCGGCCGTAGTAGATAGGTCGTGAGCATTGGCGAACGTCCAGTCAGCGGCCGTGCGACCACCCCCTGTTCCCTGCTGGCTGTGATATGCGCGCCTCCTGTGAGGCCTAGTGCAAGTCCCGCCGAAACCAGGACCATCATTAGATCGCTGGAAGTCACGCGTTCGGCAATCAGTGGCTCTATGTCCACGCGACGTAGCACCCGTTCAACTTGCCGAGCATGGCCCTCACACGCCACCGCGTCGCAGAGCACCAGCGGATACCGCAACAGCTCTTCTAGGGGAATCTGTTTGTGGGATAGCAAGGGGTGCCGTGCGGGCACAGCTACCATCAGAGGGTCACTCCACACCGGCACGGCGATGATGCCTTCGCCGACTTCATCCGATTGAGCGAAGCCGAGATCGTACAGTTCGCCACACAATCCCTTGATTTGCTGTGCCAAAGGCACCTCGAAGAAGCGAACTTCCACTTCCGGCTCTTCCTGCCGGCAGAGCGCCAACAACGCAGGCAGGCGCGATGGCGTGATTCCATCAGACAATGCAATACGGAGCTGGCAATGAAAGCCATTGGCTGCGGCGTTCACACTGTCGCGCGCCTGCTGCAAAGCTGCGAAGACACGCGGCACGCTCTCAAAGAAGAGCCTGCCCGCACGAGTCAAGCGGGTGCTCCGAGTGGTTCTCGCAAATAGCGCTACGCCCAACTCTTCCTCAAGTTCCTTGATGGCGCGCGACAGCGGCGATGTCTCTATGTGGAGGCGCTCTGCGGCTCGGGCAAAGTGCAGCTCCTCTGCCACCGCCAGAAAGTAGCGCAGGTGTCGAATTTCCATGTTCGCATTCCTCATCACTCAGGCCTCACCACCTTCGCCTTGCGTCACGCTATTTAGCTAGCCTTCGCAAGCTGCTCCAGCATGTTTCTGCGATCAAACAGGAGAGCCGGATAATGCTTTTGCCAGGACGCCCCATTGCATGGCTGTCTCGGCCCGCGTGCGGATCAGCGAAGCCTGCGCTGACAGCACCCCGGCCTCAGCCTCGGCCACCACCGTGGCGTCCACTTGTCCCGCCTCGAACAGACGTCGGCTGCGATCGAGCTGACGCTCCGCGACTGCGACACCCTCGGCCTGATGCTCCAGTGCTGCGTGCTGCGTATGCCAACCGAGATATGCGTTCTCTACGTCCTGCAAAGCACTCAACAAAGTGCGCTCGAACTCCGCACGGGCAGCTCGGCTGCGCGCCTCTCCGGTCTCGATGCCGGCACGGATCGCGCCACCATCGAAGATCGGCAACGACACCCCGGCCCCAAGTGAAAAAATGTTTCCAGTGATGCGGGTTCCCACACTCTCTACGCGCTGCCGTCCGCCGCTCAGGTCCAACACCAGCCTGGGGAAGCGTTCGCCTTCGGCTGCGTTCCAGCGCGCGGTTTCGGCGGCGAACTTCGCTTCGGCGGCGCGCACGTCGGGCCGCTCACTCAGCAGGTCCGCAGGTATGCGTGTCGGTGTCCAGTCCGGGACGGCGAGCGACGCAAGAGTTGGGGAAGCTGCAGGCGCTCCGGGCGTTTGTCCCACTAGTACATCGAGTGCATGCGTCGCCTCGCCGCGCGCACGCCGCAGTTGCTCTTGCTCCACGCGCAGTGCGACGACGCCGGCGCGGGTACGCTCGATGTCGAAGCCGGTAGCTTGTCCGGCCTCGAACTTCCGTTGCATCAGCAAGACGAGTCGTTCTGCGGATGCCAGCCGCGCCGCGGCTAGCGCTTCGAGCTCACTGGCTTGGCGCTGCTGCACAGCCGCCGACACTGTTTCAAACGCGACCTGCCACCGCGTGGCAACCCACGCTTGTTCGGCTGCCACCGCATCCAGGCGCGCACCTTCTGCTGCCTGCGAAAGCCGTCCCGACAGGTCTGCCTCCCACGATGCGGACAACGTGGCGCGGCCATCATTGCCGATTGCAACGTTCTCTGAATAGTCGCGTCCTCGAGTTGCCTGCGTGCCCGCGGACAACGAGGGGAGCAGGGAGGCCCGTGCTCGCCGCGTGGCGGCCGATGCCTCGTCCACGCGCGCTCGCGCAATCGTCAGTTCGGTATTGCGCTCCAGCGCCGCCCGGACCAAGGCATTGAGGTGCGGATCGCCGTAGGCCGTCCACCAATCGACGGGAAGAGTACGGCGGGACGATTTGTCCAAGATGCCTTCACCTCCCTCTTCATTTGAGAAATGGGCCGGTACATCCAGGCGAGGTGGATCGGCAGAGTGCGGGGCATGGCTGCAGGCCGCAAGAAGCAGTAGCGGAGAAATCATGGCAATGAGGCGATAGCGTTCAAGAATTTGAGACATGGCAGCTCCTTGCGTTCCGAAAAAGTCTTGACGGACTGTTGTATGGCTTCTACTATACCGTCTGGACTGTATATGACTCAAGCTTTTTTGGAGCACGACCATGCCGCCCCGCGCGAAAACAAAGTTGCCCCCCCCGTCCACTGCCCATAGCAGCGCCGATGCGCAGCCCGGCCTCCAGCAAGGAGCCCAGCGAACTCGCGACCGCATCCTGCAGGCCGCCCGCGAACTGGTGCTGGAGGAAAGTGCCAGTCGCTTGACACTGGACGCCGTCGTTGTGCGGGCCGGGTTGAGCAAAGGGGCGTTTCTCTATCACTTCAAGACCAAACGCGATTTGTTCGTGACACTGATCGACGAGATGATCCGGGCGTTCGACGCGGTACAAGCCAATCACGAGCGCAGGTTTGCCGGAGATCCGGACCCCTGGCTGTCGAGCCAGGTGGAAGCGATGCCCGACGACGAGATGCAGAAGATGGGCGCAGCGCTGCTCGCGGCAGCTGCGGAAGATCCAACACTTCTCGACCCACTGCGCGAGTGGTACCGCGTGCAGTACGAACGCGTGCGTCGATCCCCGCGTGGCACCGAGACCGCGGCACTCATCATGCTGGCATTGGATGGCGCCCTGTTCGCCGATCTTCTGGGTTTGCCAATACTCGCACCCGCAGAGCGGCGGCATTTCTTTCGGGCGCTCCAGGATCTCGCCTCGGGCCATCTCGAACTTGTCCCGGCAAAAGGACGCACATGAGTCGCGTCCGTAGCGGTGTCATGACCGCGTGCGCACCGCGCTCCTTGGCGGTTGCTTGCACACTATCCATTTCGACTCTGCTCTCAGGGTGCGGAAACTCGCAATCCACCGTATCCGAGCCTCCGCGCGCAGTGAAGCTCGCCGCCGCGCAGTCGGATCTCCCGCATAGCTCTCGCATCGAATTGACTGGCTCGGCGCGAGCAACCGAGCGCAGCATCCTAGGATTTGAAACAGGAGGACGGATCGCCAAGTTGAACGTCGACGTGGGTGAACGGTTCTCCCGCGGCCAAGTCCTGGCAGAACTTGATGCGCAACCTGACCGGCTTCGCGTGACACAAGCGCAAGCATCCCTGGCGGCCGCCGAAGCCGGCCTGATGGATCGACGTGTACAGACAGATCAACAGCGCCGGTTGCTCGAAAGCGAAGTCATCTCCCCTGCTGCGTTCGAGAGCGCGAAGGCGCAGCTAGCGGTCGCAGAGGGTCAAGCGCGCACTGCCAAGGCGGCGCTTGGCCTGGCCGAACGAGCACAACGTGGCACGATGATCGTCGCTCCTTTCGATGGTGTCGTGGCGGAAAAGCTGGCTTTGGCGTTCACCGACATTGCTGCTGGTGCGCCGGTATTTCAGGTCGACGGCGTGCGCAGTGGCACTGAGATCATCGCGAACGCGTCTACTACACAGGCACCTCACATAGATGTCGGCCAACGCGCAGAACTGAGCTGGAGCGGAGCCGAACAACCAATCCGAGCGGTGGTACGTCGTGTCGGTCTGCGCGCCGAAAATGGCTCGCTCCTACCCGTGGTGCTAGTGCCTGAAGATAACGCGCAAGCGCGCGCACTTCGGCCAGGTATTCCCGTACAGGTCGTGCTCGACGCACCTGCGGCAACCTCCAAGACCTCTCGGCCCGAGACTGTATCCATACCTTATGCCTCGCTGGTGCTCGGCACGAAGCCGGGCGAGGCTTCCGTCTTCGTCTACACCCCTGAAGATAAGAAGGTGCACCGTCGCGCGGTGCGCTTCACGCCGGTACAGGAAGGAGACAGCGCGCGCGTCCTCGCTGGACTCAAGCCCGGCGAGACGGTGGTTGCCGCCGGAGGAGGATGGCTCACCGATGGACAGCCAGTGACACCACTGGAAGCCACCACTCAATTGACCAAGCGCTAACGCGATCCACCAGGTTACTTCATCATGAAGATCACCGAGATGGCGCTGCGCGCCAGTCGACTTACCTACTTTGTAGCGCTCATCATTTTCGTCGCCGGCATCGCGACCTTCCTGAATTTTCCTTCTCAGGAGGAGCCGACTGTCACGGTCCGCGATGCGATGGTCACGGCGTTGAACCCGGGGCTGCCCGCCGAACGCGTTGAGCAACTCATTGCCCGGCCGATCGAGGAGCGCTTGCGCGAACTGGCAGAGGTCAAGCGCGTGACGAGCACCGTGCGCGCAGGCAGCGCCATGATCCAGGTCACGATCTGGGACCGCTACACCGACTTGGCACCGATCTGGCAGCGCGTCCGGGCCAAGGTCGCCGATTCGAAGGATGCCTTACCACAGAGCACGATGGGGCCTTTCGTCGACGAAGACTTCGGCCGCGTCGCGGTTGCCTCGATTGCGGTCACTGCACCAGGTTACTCCATGAGCGAGATGCGCGTCGCGCTCAAGCAGATGCGCGACCGCCTGTACACCGTGCCTGGTATTGAGCGCATCACTTTCTACGGCCTGCAGGAAGAGCGCGTCTATCTCGAATTCGATCGGCCTAGGCTCGCGCGATTGGAGCTGACACCACAGGGGGTGATCGACCAACTCGTCAAACAGAACGTCGTCGCTTCGGGTGGACAAATTGTTGTCGGCGGCATCAATGCAACCTTGGCGGTCAGTGGCGAAGTGCGTGACGCTCCCTCCCTGCGAGCAATGCCGATCGCGCTGCCACGACCGCAAAGTAGTACGGCGCCCGTGCCGACGATCGCATTGGGTGAACTGGCGCAGGTGAGTGTGCGGCCAGCCGATCCGCCGGAATCTGCTGCCATCTACAAAGGCCAGCCCGCTGTCGTCATGGCGGTTTCGATGGCCTCCGGTCAGAACGTGGAGCAGTTCGGAAAAGCGCTCAAAGCACGGGTTGCAGACCAGGAGAAGCTGCTGCCGGCGGGTTTCGATCTGTCATACGTCACTTTCCAGGCCGATGTCGTCAAGCACGAGATGGGCAAAATGAACCACGTCATGATGGAGACGATCATCGTCGTCCTCGGTGTCGTCGTGCTATTTCTCGGTTGGCGCACCGGGATCATCGTGGGCATGATCGTGCCGTTGACGATCCTCAGTGCACTCATCGTCATGCGCGCGATGAACATCGAGCTTCAGAACGTCTCGATGGGCGCCATCATCATTGCGCTCGGCTTGTTGGTGGACAACGGCATTGTGATTGCCGAAGACATCGAACGCCGCCTGGCCGGTGGCGAAGATCGTAAGCATGCCTGCCTCGAGGCGGGCCGCACGCTCGCCATTCCGCTGCTCACGTCCTCGCTCGTGATCGTGATCGTGTTCTCGCCGTTCTTTTTTGGCCAGAACGCCACGAGCGAGTATCTGCACAATCTCGTGGTCGTGCTGGCACTGACGTTGTTCGCTTCGTGGCTGCTGTGCCTGACTGTCACGCCCCTATTGTGCTACCACTTCGCCAAACCCCATCACAAGCAGGAGCAGGGCGACGCCTATGACACCCGCTTCTACCGTGGCTACCGGCGCGTACTGGAGTGGGTGCTCCACCATAAGGCGGTCTATGTAGCGTCGATGATCGCGGCGCTTGCCATTGCGCTGTATGGCTTCACCACCCTGCCGTACGATTTCATGCCCAAGTCCGACCGGCTTCAGTTCCAGATTCCGGTGCAGCTCGCCCCCGGTACCGACTCGCGCGAAACGCTCGCCCGCGTGAAGCAGATCAGTGGTTGGCTGGGCGACACGAACATCAATCCAGAAGTCTCCGATCACATCGGCTACGTCGCCGATGGTGGCCCGCGCTTCATCCTTAGCCTGAATCCACCACTGCCGGCATCGAACATCGCGTACTTCGTTGTCACATTGAAGCCGAAGAGCGACATCGACGCCGTCCTCGCCCGCACCCGCAGCTACTTTGCGCAAGCACATGGCGACGTGCGCGCCGAGCCCAAGCGTTTCTCGCTCGGTGCGACCGAGTCAGGGACTGCCATTTATCGCGTCAGCGGTCCGGATGAGGAGGTATTGTTGGGGGCCGCGTCCAAAATCGAAGCAGCGCTGCGCAAGCTGCCCGGCACCATCAACGTCAAGAACGATTGGGATACGCGCGTTGGCCGCATCGACGTACGGGTCGACCAGGACCGCGCGCGTCGGGCGGGCGTGACGACTGAAGACATCGCTGGCGGGCTGGATGTCCGCTACAGCGGCAGATCGATCTCGGTTATTCGCGACGGTGACACCTCCGTCCCGATCGTCCTGCGCAGTATCGTAAGCGAGCGTCGCAGCACGGCAGACGTAGGCGCGACGCTCATCTATCCCACCAACGGCGGTCCAGCGGTGACGCTGGCTCAGGTCGCAGACGTATCGCTCGCGAGCGAGCCCTCGGTCATCCAACGGCGCAATCTCATCCGCACGATCACCGTGCAAGGACAGAACACCTCTTACACCGCCCAGGAGATCATCAACCGCCTGGCGCCTAGCGTCGCTGCCCTGGACCTGCCCGCGGGCTACTCGGTTGAACTTGGCGGCGAGATCGAGGAAGCCGCCGAATCGAACGCCGCGCTGTCGACCTACATGCCCCTCGCATTTCTGGCGATGCTGATGCTGTTCGTATGGCAGTTCAATTCTTTCCGCAAGCTCGGTGTGATCCTCGCGACGATCCCTTTCACGCTTATCGGCGTGGTATTGGCTCTGAAGCTGACCGGCACACCTTTCAGCTTCATGGCGACCTTCGGCGTACTGGCCCTGTTCGGGATCATTGTCAACAACGCCGTGCTCTTGCTGGAACGCATCGACCAGGGGCTAGCGGAAGGCCTGCCACGCCATGAAGCCTTGGTTGGGGCCGCGATACAACGGCTTCGTCCAATCGTGATGACCAAGGTCACCTGCATTTCGGGACTGGTGCCACTCATGCTCTTCTCCGGACCATTATGGAAAGGGATGGCGATCGCGATGATCGGTGGGCTGGCACTCGGAACGCTGGTGACGTTGGGCTTGATTCCGCTGCTTTACGAAGTCCTGTTTGGAATCAAGCGAATTGGGCCGTGGAACCTGAGTGTCGCCACCGCGCATGGAGATCGCTCATGAGTCTCTTGCGAGCCGCCGCGTGCTGCGCATTCTCAGAATTCGTATGCACCCACGCTTCATGCGTATGTCTCGCTAGGCTTATGCGATTCAGCACCCATCCGCTGATCTGGAAATCCTGGTCGATTGTCATTGCCGCAGGGGTTCTAGGAGCGGGCTATCCACTGGGCCTGCGGGCCATCACGGCGGGCGGTCCGATGCGCTGGGTCGGCCTCTGTGTGGCAGTGACGTGCATGGCGGCCAGCGGCGCACTTTTGTGGTTCGCGCTCAAGCGGATTCCGATCAGCGCGGCCTCTGCAGCCTGGGCAGGAATCGGGCTACTTGGAAACTTGGGCGTCGGCGCCCTCCTACTAGGCGATGTCGCATCGGTAACGCGCTGGTCTGGCACCGCCCTCATCGCAGCAGGCATTGCCTGTCTTAGTTTCGTTTGATCAAGGAGACCCATTATGAAGAGCAAAACTGCATTGATCCGCGGCGGCATCTTTTTTTGCGTAGCAGGCGCGCTCTCTGGATGCGCGACCAACAGCATGACGCGCTCCGGATTTCTCGGCGACTACGAGAAGTTATCGCCGACACGATACGAGAACGTACTGATGTACCGCGCAGCGGGATTCGAGCCCAAGCGTTATGCCGCTGTCGTGGTGGAAGAAGCGCAGATCAAGACCGCCTCGGGTCGCATCGATGGGCTCGATGACGCGCAGCAGCGCGAAGTGCTAGACCATGTGACGAGCGAACTGAAACGCCAGGAAGGCAAAAGTCCCGCCCCCCCAGGTGGCGCGGGACAGGTTCGGGTGCGTGTAGCGGTCACCGAACTGCAGACACCGAATCGGGCAGTCAATGCAATGACGACCCTGCTGGTTGGACCCGTGACGACGGGTGGTGCCAGCCTAGAGTTCGAAGCAGTCGATTTAAGGACGGGACGCCGGGTTGCTGCCGCCAGTTGCTTCGAGCGCGGCAACGTCATTAAAGAGTTCGCCGGTTCGTACACATTGCTGGGTCATGCCAAAGCGGCGATCACGAACTGCATCGAGCGCATCGACAGCGCTTGGCGGGACACGCAGCCATGAGCAACGCTTCACAGGCTTGGCTCCGGCAGGATGCCATGGTCGGCGGTGATCACAAATGGCTGGCGGGTGGCGACTGGACGATAGAGCACTACGCCAGTCTGGCAAAATCCGTGTCCGCCGCCCGCATCAGTCATGCCGAGGGGTACGCCACTCCCTTACTCGACTGGACGCAAGTCCAGAGACTGGACACCGCCGGCGCGGCTCTGCTGGTGGAAATTCTCGGGCCAGACTCGATACTCGACCGGCCGGAGGCAGCTCCAAATCTGTCCTCGGATCGCCTCGCCCTAATGAGAGCGCTGGCCGCCGCTGCTACCGATCAGCAGAAGACGGAGAAAGCAGCGGTGAGCGGGAATCCTCTGCTCCGCGGTCTGGGACGCATAGGCCTGACCTTGGAACAGGGCTGTCGTGCGTGTCTTGGTCTGGCCGGGTTCGTGGGCCAGATCATCGAAACATGGAGCCGTACCGTTCGTCACCCGCGTCGCTGGCGCGCGACCTCGGTGATCGCTCAAATCCAGCGATCAGCGGTGGACGCCATTCCCATCGTGGCGCTACTGAGCTTCATGGTAGGAATGGTGGTGGCGTTCCTGGGAGCAACGGTGCTGGCCAACTTCGGTGCGAGCATCTTCTCGGTGCATCTGGTCGCCTTCTCGTTCATGCGCGAGTTCGGAGTGCTGCTCCCGGCCATATTGATTGCAGGCCGTACCGCAAGCGCGTACACCGCCCAAATCGGTTCGATGAAGGCAAATGAAGAGATCGATGCGCTTCGCTCCAACGCGCTCGACCCCATCGAGTTACTGGTGCTGCCACGCGTGCTGGCGCTTCTTGTGTCCTTGCCACTGCTCACCTTAGTAGGCATCTTGGCTGGCATTGCGGGCGGCGCCACCGTATGCGCACTGAGCTTGGAAATTCCTCCCGCACAGTTCCTTGCCATCGTGCAGGAAAAAATCGAGGTGCGCCATTTTCTTGTCGGAATGAGCAAGTCCCCGCTCTTCGCGGTGATGATCGCCGCTATCGGCTGCCATGAAGGGTTCAAGGTCGCCGGTAGCGCTGAGTCGGTAGGCGACCACACGACGTCTAGTGTCGTGCAATCAATCTTCATGGTGATCCTGATAGACGCCATCGCTGCACTGTTCTTCATGGAGATGGGCTGGTGAGCGCGGTGAAGCAAGACACCGACAACGGTGTGCGACACGCTATTGAAGTGCGCGGCCTGGACAACAGGTTTGGAACCCAGCAGGTCCATCAGGACCTAGACCTGGACGTGCGGCGCGGGGAAATCCTTGGCGTGGTGGGAGGGTCAGGCACCGGGAAATCCGTGCTCTTGCGTAGCGTCGTCGGGCTGCAGAAGCCGCATTCGGGCGTGGTCCGTATCGGGGGGCGCGACCTACTGCGAGCCCAATGGCTTGCGCGCGCGCGTATGGAGCGAAGGTTCGGCATTCTGTTCCAGAAGGGCGCGTTGTATTCATCGCTGACCGTCTTGGAGAACGTCGCTCTTCCTTTGATCGAGCATGTCGGTCTGGCGCGGCCTCTTGCCGAGCGTTTGGCAAGAAGCAAGCTGGGCTTGGTGGGGTTGCCTGCCGGAGCGGGAGACAAGTATCCGGCCTCGTTGTCCGGAGGCATGGTGAAACGAGCAGCACTGGCGAGAGCCTTGGCGCTTGATGCGAACATCCTGTTTCTTGACGAACCCACCGCAGGACTGGATCCAATCGGGGCTGCATCTTTCGACCAATTGATTCTGACCCTGCGCAATGCACTGGGCCTCACGGTGTTTCTGGTAACCCACGACCTCGATACGCTGTACACCATATGCGACCGTGTCGCGGTCCTGGCGAACCAGAAGGTACTCATCAACGACGGCATCGAGGCAGTCGAGCGCTTCAAGCACCCGTGGATACAGGAATACTTTCACGGCCCCCGTGGCCGTGCGGCCGCACAGGCCACTGGTGCTTCCAGCCAAGAGACGCAGCCATGAAACCCCTCCGCATCTGCATCATTCTTCCGTCGCGCACGCATTGGGCTGGGCGCACGCAATATTTAAACTCTGAGAACGAGGTGGTCTGATCATGGAACCACGTGCCCATCATGTATTCATTGGTCTGTTCGTCGTGCTGCTCGGTGCGATTGGTATTGGCTTCGCGCTTTGGCTCAGCGACACACGTTCCGACCACGATTACCAGTATTACCGGATTATGTTCGATGAGCCAGTGACCGGGCTTACGCCCGGCAGCCAGGTTCAGTACAGCGGAATCACGATTGGCGAAGTCGTTGCACTTTCTCTTTCACCGCGAGACCCAAGGCGGGCGATAGCGCGCGTACGCATCAATGCCACCATCCCGGTCCGGCAGGATACCCGCGCTGAATTGGTCATCACGGGAATTACCGGCAACGCGGTGATCGAGTTGAGCGACGGTGGGCCAAACGTGCCATTGCTGGATCGGAGAGAGGACGAGGAACCGTTGATCCTCGCACCACGTTCGGCGATGGCATCCCTGGTCTCCGGTGAGGGGAACAGCATGACGACACTCAACGGCATCTTGCTGCGCACGCAGGAGTTACTGTCGAAGGAGAATTTGGCTCTTGTGCACCGCAGTCTGGTGAATCTTGAACAGACCACGGGCGCGGTCGCTGACCAGAGGGCCGAGATCGCGACGTTAATCAGCAATCTGACCGAAGCAAGCAGAGAATCGACAGCTGCCGTGCGCCAAGCAAATAGCACTCTTCGCGATGCCAACCTGCTACTAAATAACGATGGTAAGCAAATCATGGTGAACACGCGTGATGCAACGGCATCCCTCGAACGCGCCGCTTTCAGGGTTGAGACGCTACTGCAAAACAATCAGGAATCGCTGAACCAGGGCTTGGCCGCCACAGGTCCTGCCATGCACGAACTCCAGCAGGCGCTGGCCAATCTAAACACCGTGCTGCGCCGACTGGATCGCAATCCGGCGCAATACCTGCTCGGTGGAGAGAACATTGAGGAAACCAAGCCGTGAACACTTCCGCCAGGATGATTCCCGTCGCTGCCGTGACTATGACGCTAGTACTCGGCTTGTCCGCGTGCAGTGTGCTTCCCAAAGCAGCTCCAATGGTCACCTACAAATTGCCCGACTATCACATCGCCCAGGCGGAGAGTACGCCGCGCGCCGTTCCGGGACCCGGGGCGCTGCGCGTCTACGCCCCTGAGAGTAGTCGCGTCCTGGATTCGGAGCGGCTGTTCATTGCGCAGCCCGATGGTCGCTTGTCGGCTTGGCAAGGAGTGCGTTGGGCCGACCCCGCACCGGTGCTGCTGCGTGACCGAATCGTCGAAGCCTTCATGCGCGATGGGCGGTCGACTTCCGTGATTACCGATAGCACCCCAATGAGCGCCGATATGGAGTTGCGCAGTACGCTGCGGGCGTTCCAGCTCGAATACCGCGGCACTGAAGCGATCGCCGCGGTTCGGCTCGATGTGCAACTGGTCGATCCGGCCAAACGGACTGCTATTGCCAGTAGACGCTTCGAAGCAATCCAAGCCACAGGCAGCAAGCGAGAGGCCGATGTGGTGAGCGCGTTCGGTGTCGCCACGGATATATTGGCCGGGCAGATCGTTGAATGGGCAGTTCAGGTCGGGGCAGCGCGTTTGCGAGTTGCACCGGAATTGGCAAGCAACCATGCACCCACAGCGTCGTCGATAAGCACAGACTAGTCGTCTTAACGGAGCACAGAAGCTAGGGCCAAAACGCTGCTCGACACCTTAACTCGGTACGACAGCCTACGGCCCCGATCCAATCCCAGGACCTCTTTGCCGTCCAACCTCCCATGACACACCGCCGCCGCGTACAGTCGCGGCGATCTGCTGCCCCAGTCGTGGCTCGATTATCGGCCGCCAAGGCACCAGACTGAATCCCATGCCGTCATCGAGCAGCGCATAGCGACCGCTGGCGAGCATGACCGAGCGCCGGTAGATGCCGGCTACGCGCTGCCCGTCTGTGACGTGCCGATGCTCCAATCCGCTATCGGCGGCAATGTGCTGGGCGGCCTGCGCCAGCTCCCGATTGCGCAGCGTTTCCAGCAGATTCCGGGAGAGAATCAGCCGCTGCCCGCGCCGCTGGGCCAGCCCCTGTTCTTCGAGGAAGTCGGCGCGCTGCTGCAAGGCTTGCCTAGCATCGCCGCCAAAGCCCAGGTCGCCCAGTCCCTTGCCGCCGCCGATCAACTGCTGATCCAGCCAGGTCGCGCCGATGACGCGGGCCTGCCGTTCAATCGGCAGATGCGATTTCAGTTCGACCGCCACGCCGCCCAGCCGCTGCGCGTCGTACTGGCGGCCACGCTCGGCCAAGTCGTCCGGCACCTTCCATAACCCCTCGGCCACGCGCTCCACGATGCCGGCCCGCCGTAGGGCTTCCAGCCGGCGGATATGGGCCGCCACAGCCTCTTGCGGGTCGCGGCCGGGCTTGGCTCGGCCTTGCTCGATCGCCAGGTGGTGATCGGTGCGGTACAGGCCATTGCTCGCCAGCGTGGCGATGTTCTTGTCGGCCGCCCGCACCTCGGCGGAACCGCGTACCTCCACCACCGCGCCGATGGGATAGTTCGCCAGCTCGTCGCGGGCGTCCAACGCGACGTAGTGGGCTTTGCCGTCCAACCCGTCGATGACCAGATAGCCGCGGTCGTGCAGCTCGTCGGCCAGACCCTTAGCAGCCACGCGACCGACGATAGTGCGGCCGTCGTCGCCCGGCTCGAACACCGCCAGCTCGCGAGGCTTGCCGCTCATGGCCCGCTGCATCGTTCGGATGATGTCGCCACGCTCGCCCAGGGCACGCAAGGTCTTCTCCGCGTCCGCATGGACGGCCCAGGTGCCGGGCTGCACCTCGTCGGCCAGGCCCAGGCGCTGCAAGTGTTGCAGGCGGCCGATCAGCAGCAGGCGCTGGCGTTGCAGCCGGGGTTCGTTGAAGCGTTCGATCTGCACCCGGCCATCCTCGCCGGCCTCGCGCTGCAACGTGCGGTCGAGGCTCGTCCACCGCTCTTGCTCCACCTCGCGCTGCAAGGTCTGCTGGATCTCCAGTTCGGTGCGCGGCCCCAGCCATTCCGTCGCCAGCTCGGCGGCGCGATGGCGGAAGCCGTGGGCGATGTAGTCGCCCGCGATGATGAGGTCTTTGCCGGTATCGTCGCGTCCGCGCACGATCAGGTGCGTGTGCGGGTTGTCGGTGTTCCAGTGATCGACCGCCACCCAATCCAGCCGCGTCCCCAGGTCGGCCTCCATCCGGTTCATCAGGTGCCGGGTGTAGGTGCGCAGGTCGTCCAGCTCCGCACTGTCTTCAGGTGAGACGATGAAGCGGAAATGATGTCGGTCGTCCTGGCAGCGTTCCTTGAAGGCATCGAGGTCGGCTTCGTCGGTCTGCGGCCCGTAGGCACGGCCCGGCTCGCCGTTCCGGCCGGCACCGTCGCGCTCGATGTAGCGCAGGTGCTTGGCGAGCGACTGCGGACTGGCGTTGCGCTGGTTGACCAGCAGCGTCTTGATGGTCACGCGCCGTGACATAGGGGTCAGCTTTGCGCCTGCGAAGCGCGCCGCCGTATGGCCGCGTCCAAGCCGTGAGCCGGGCCGCTGGCCGGCGTGCTGGCCGCTCCCGCCAGCGGTAGGACGGCGCACCGCCGACTTGCCGCCGCTGGCCTTGCCAGCCTGCTTGAGCACCTTGGAAACGAAGCTCTGGCCCTGGCCTTTGCCTCGGTTCTTCGGCGCGCCAGGGCGCACCCAGAAATCATGGTCGCCGCGGTCGGTCATGGCTGTGCTCCCTGCAAGCTCCGGCGTGTCCGAGCGTGCGAAGCACGCGGACATGCCTGCATCGGCGCGTGCCTCGCGCCCCACGCGGCACGGCGGCGAAGCCGCGCCGTGCCGCGCCACCCCCACGTGCAGACTGGCTTTGCGGGCGGCAGAGTGCCGAACCCTTTTGTCTTGCCTTCCGCCTTTGCCCCTCGCTCCCGCTCCGGGCATCGGCGGCCCGGCGGCGCTGCTGCACGAGCAGCCAGCCCGCCGGCGAACACGCCAATGGCCGCAGGCCAGGCGCGTTCGAGGCAAGACGCCTGCACGTTGGGCGGCTGCGCCGAAGGCAGCGCGAAGTGCGGTGCGAATGCACCCGCACTGCACGCGCGACGACACGGCGACGAACAGTAGAACGACATGCCCGATGGCACGATGAGAGGCGCGGCAAAGTGCAGCGAATCGGCGGCCATCATGGACGTGTCTCCAGCCAGATCGGATGCGCAACGCCGATCACGGCGAACGCGCTGACCGGCCCGAAATAGCGGCTGTCGAACGACGCCGGGTTGGTCGCGCTCAACAGGAACAGTTCGCCCGGTTGGAGACGGCGGCAAAGCTGCAAGGATGGCAGCGGCCGGCCCAGCCGGTCGGCAGGCAGGGCGGCGGCCACCGGCACGCCGTCGATGCGAACCTGGCCGGCGACGATGCAAACGTGTTGTGGCGCGACTGCGCCCACACGTTTGAGCAGCGGAACGCGGGTCGGCAGGTAGCCGCGCTGCGCAGCCAGCATGGCGGCCCTGTCGGGCAGCGGCATCAGCACGATGCTGTCCACGGACAGCGGACGTGGCCGCGAGGCGGTGCGCGGGTCGAACGGTTCGATGCGATACCAACCGACCGCCACGCTGTCGGACGGGTTGTAGGCCATTCGCGGCAGGGGCTGCACGAACGCCGCCCAGGCCAGCGCAGCGAGGCCGACGGTGGCGAAGCCTGCCAGCACGAGGCGAGCGCGCAGGCGCGAGCGAGGATGCGGCACGGGGCCGGTCGTGGAAATCGTGGTCATGGCAATGCCCTCCCGGCCAGCCAGGCGGCGTGCCGTTCTGCGGTGTATGTGGGTAGCGCCGAGCGCGCTGCGAGCCGGTTCGCGAGCGTGCGCCAGTACGCGGGCGATGTGTCTGCGGCTGCGATGCCCAGCGCCTCGATGCCGTCGATGCGTTCCAGCACGGCGCGCACGTTGGCATCGCCTTCGGCGTGCAGCAGCAGACGCGCGCCCGGCTGCACGCCGGGGATGCGCTGCACGGCGTCCAGCGGCGTGGCGGTCTGCATCACCATGAGCTGCCAGCGGATCGTGCCGTAGTCGTTGGCCTGCCAACGGATGCGGCACAGAACCGCGTTCGGCAGGAACACGGCGCAGCGCCGCCAGCGGTCGAGCTGGAGCGTGCGCGCCGGTTCGCCGAAGCGCAGGTAGAGCTTGAAGCGCGGTTCGATGTAGGCCAGCGCCACGCGCGTCAGCGGCACGTTGCCGGCCTGGCCGGCGAGTGTCGAAGGCGCCGGCGGCGGCGCAGCCGTGGGCGCACTTGCTTTGGGGGTGTGGGCGGTCGAAGCGGATGCGTTCACGGCGTGCCCTCCGGGGGAAACTCCCGCTCCAGCAGGTCGCGCAGCAGTTCGGCTACGGTCACGCCTCGCGTGAAGGCCGACACCTTGATGCGCGCCCGCATGGCGGGCGTGATGTCGAGCGTCAGTCGAGCGGTGTAGAGGTCGCCTTTCTGCACGGCATCTGCGTCGCCCTGGCGAATCCACGCTTCGGCGTGCGGATTCGCTGGGGGACGCGCACCGATGCCGACGCGCTTGCTGCGTGGTGGTGGCTTCCCAGTCATGTCGGCCACCGCAGCAGTTCGTCGGTGAGCGCGGCGATCTCGCGGGCAGCGGCGCTGTCGGGCGCGGTTTCGCGGGCGAGCCGGCCAGCGGCTACGCTGTCGGCAAAGACGATGCGCTGGTGGATCTCCGAGCGCAGCGCGGGCAGCGGCTGTTCGGCCAGCGATTGCCGTGCCTCCCTGCCGATGATGGTGGTGCTGACGCGCCGGTTGATGACGAAGGCCGCGCGCAGCGCTGGCCGGAACACCTGTGCTTCGCGGATCAGTGCGACCATCTCGGCAGAAGCCCATACGTCGTAGGGGCTGGGCTGCACGGGGATCAGCACGCGCTCGGCCGCCAGCAGCGCGGAACGCGCGAGGGCGGCGATGCGCGGCGGGCCGTCGATGATGATGTGATCGGCCCGCCTGGCGAGTTCTGGCGCTTCCTGATGCAGCGTTTCGCGGGCAAGGCCCACGGCGCTGAACAGACGGGGCAGGCCCTGCTGGCTACGCCGCTGCGTCCAGTCGAGCGATGACCCCTGCGGGTCGGCATCCAGCAGGATGACATGCAGGCCGCGCATCGCCAGTTCGCCGGCGATGTGCGTGGCGAGCGTGGTCTTGCCGACGCCGCCTTTCTGGTTGAGAAACGCGAAGATCATGGCGCGGCCCTCCGAGCTGGAAAGCCGGCCTGGCCGTGCCGTTTCGTGGTTGTCCACCGAAACGGCGCGCTTCTACTAAAAGTTATGTATTTCTTGTTAGGTAAGTTAGAGGGAACGCAAACCCGCGCCGTTGTTGGCTTTCCGGCGTTTTCGTACTCCTGATAGCACGAGGGTCGTACTCCTGATAGCACGATACCCGGTACTCCTGATAGCACGAGGCCGTCCACAGGTTCTCCCGCAGTTATCCCCGTGCCGCGTGCGGCACGGGCCGGAAGGTCAGCAGCTCGGTGTTGTCGTCCGGCATCCGCTCGATGCCGAGGACGTAGCCGGGCAACGACTGCCGCGCCACCAGGGCGCGCACGTCGTAGGCGAAGTCCGAGAAGCGGGCCGCGCTGCCGGATTTGCGGTACAGGTGTCGGAAGTCGAATTGCCAGCCGTGCTCCTGCCGCCCGCCATGCTTGCGCACCAGGCGGTACAGCCAGCGTTCGATACCGCCCTTCAAGCGGAAATAGGCCGGGTCGATGGTCAGCACCAGGGCGGCGTCGAGCACGCCGGCATAGAACCAGTCCGGCAAGATCAGCTCGATGCCCAGCGGGGTGCCGCTGGCGTCGGCGAGTTCCTTCCACTCGTTGATCCACGAGAAGCGATGCAAGCGCCTTCCCGTGGTTTCGCGGATGGACGTGGCCACCGTGGTCGATTGCAGCCGGTCGAGGGCGGCCTTCAGGCGCTGGTAGTCGTTGAGGGACGTGCCGCGCCCGATGAAGCGCAAAATCTCGTAAGGCGTGGCGCGTATCCAGCGCGACGGGCGCAGGCCCGCGTCGCGCGCCTCCACGATCTGCGAGGCGGCCCATATCAGCACGTCGGCATCCCATATCGTTGCGATGCCGTGCTCCTGCGTGCCTTCCACGCGAATGGTGACGTTCCCGCTGCGGAAGTCGATCGGCGCCGTGCGCCGCGACTTGGCAAGCGAGAAGAACGGAAAGGCCATCAAGTCCTGGGAATCGCGTGGCGCCATGTCGCCCGGCAGCGCGCGGAACAGATCGAGCTGTTCGCGCTGCGGCAAGGCTTGCCCTGGCGGGCTGGACATGGCGAAGGCCACCCACGCGCCGACGATCAGCGGCCATCACGGTAGTCGCCCGCGTGGCGCTCGGCGTATTCGGGATCGGACGTGGCCTCGTAGCTGCGCTGGTCGGCCCAGGCATCGAGGTCGGACACCGCGTACATGACGCGGCGGCCGAACTTGCGGAACTTGGGGCCGCCGCCGATCACCCGCTGCTTCTCCAGCGTGCGCGGCGACAGCCGCAGGTAGTCGGCGGCTTCGTCGTTTGTCAGGTAGCGTTGAGGCTGCGAGGTCGCAGTGACGGCAGCGGCGGCAGGCCGCGAGGGAGCAGGTCGCATGGGATGTACCTCCATCAAGCCCGGCCACACCACGCGGCCGGATAGAGGCACTCTCAAGAAAGCAAGGCTTCTTGCTAAGGGACGATTCGCACGGGTCGAGAAACGTCCCCCCTAATGCGACGGGAACATTGGAAGCTGCGCTAGTCGGCGGTAGCCGCCGTGCATCAGCTCATCGCCGCGGCGTACCAGCCGCCGTACGCGGGCACGCAATGCACTGTCTTTGTGCCAGTCGGCCGCGACGGCATCCGCGCCGAACAGACCTTCGCCCACCTCGCGCAAGGAGGCTCCCGCGAGGGTCGCGTCGAGCGCTTGCAAGGTATGCAGTTCCAGCAGCGCGGCGGGCGTGGGGCGGGAGCGGGCTGTTGCCACAGGCGTGGCCACGGTTGCGGCAGATAGCGCATCCAGCTTCGCAGCGAGCGTGCGGTAGCGCGCACAGGGCGTGGCGCAGGCGCGTGTGGCGTAGAGATAGGCCGAACCATCTTCCAGGTCGGGTGCGAGTGCCAGCCGAACGCAGCAGCCTGGCCAATGCGATACGAGCACCAGGCGCTTGCCGTCGTGGGTCAGTTGCTTGCGCCCAGGAATGCGCCAGAACTCGAAGGTATGCGCATCGGGTGGTGGGTCGGCGTCGGGGTATAGCTGCACCACGGCATCGTGATCGGGGAACCAAGCAGGATGTGCGTCGCGCGCATCCAGGCCGGGATCTTCCAGCAGGCGCAGGCCCCAGGCCTGCGCCGCATCAGGCTTGCGACGCCGGCGTAGCCAGTCGCGCCGGTAGCTTGGATTCCTGCGCAAATACTCCCAAGCCAGCGCTGGGCCATCGAGGTGCAGCGTGTAGAGATACGCGGCCGTGGGATACCAGTGTTGGCTGCTGCGGTCAGTCATGGCGAAACCTCCCTGTTTCTGGGAACGTCGCCACAATTCCGCTGTGCGGGAGCTATCGAATCGCCATCAAGTGGTCATCAAACTCGGGTTACGCTTTAACTGCTGGTGTCAAGACAGATTCGCTCCAGTGCATTGCCGAAATCGTCTAAATGCGACGACTGCACCGCCCGGAAATGGGGTGCAGCATTGAACACCGTGCCGAATCTCGCGCCTGGCATCATGACTGTTTTGGTCAGGAGCGCACCACCCTGGTGCAAGCATGCGGATCAAGACTTGCCAGGTCTTGGCTAAGACCGAAATAGTCACAATGCGATACTTTTTGCCTGGTCGCGCTGGAATGCGTCAATCGGTGATCGAACCGTTTTCCTGAGCCAGTCGAACGTATTCCGACAGCGGCCGCGTCGGCTGGAAATACCGATCTCGTATCACGGGCTGCTTGAGCGGCCCGACGATGGACGCCAGATCGGACAGCTTCACCGTCGCCAGGGCAGGCATCCCGATCCCGAGGTCGATCAGGCCGTAGGCCGTATCGCCATCGGTCGGATCGAGCGCGGCCAATAGCCAGGTCGCATGTGCGTCCGGTGTGAACAGGCGCACCACGGGCAGCGGGTCACATTCCTGGCCTGCGGCGCGGGTGAGGCCGTGGGCCAGTAGGTGCACCCGGTCTTCCTCGGTGACAAGCGTGGTCAAGGCCGCGCCCCTTCCACGAACACACGCAATCGCCGAGGCGCATCTGTGCCTGCGGACGGATGCACGTATGCGCAAGCGCACGAAGCCGCAAAAGCGGAGAGGCACGAAGGCGTATTGGTGGAAGTCAGGAAAGACACGGATGCGGTTCCCTGGGTCTGAGGAAATCCGCAGATGCGGATCTCCGTAAAAGCACGGAAAAGGAAAACATCACCACCAAATGAACACTATAGATTGTAGTCCTATAGGGCGCAATGGGCTGTCATCTTGGTTTTTTGGGGAAACCATAGGTGGCAGCGAAGAACTCATTGGCAGCGGCGATTCGGACGGTAAGGAAGGCGCGTGGTTTGAGCCAGGAAGCGTTCTCCAACGTGTCCAGTCGCACCTACATGAGCACGCTGGAGCGCGACCTGAAAAGCCCAACCATCCAGAAGCTGGCCGATCTGTGCGAGGTCATGGAAGTGCATCCGCTCACGCTGCTCACATTGGCTTATGCCGGTGACAGCACCCGCGAAGCTGATGAATTGCTGGCACAGGTGCGCCAGGAACTCAGGGCGATATTGGAAGAGCCCGACACGCCTTAGCGCGTTGGCGTGTGGTACTGAATTGCAGCAAGCGGAGCGCGCAGCGCCGCAGGCGCGAAGGCGTGAGGGATTGAAGCCGGATGGCCGTGACGGCTTGCCGGCACGGGGCGAAGCCCGAAAGCCCGGCGGCGCTTACAGCGCCGACACGCCACACACCGCTCGTTGACACGGATTGCGAGCCACAAGGCACGCATGCAGGCCCGCCGTGACGGGCGTATCCAGCACGCGGCAGCAGCAGAAATCCTGCGCGTGCGGTGCTGCGATCAGCAGCATCGCGCCCCGCCGCAGTGGGCGGGACGCGGTAAGCGGCTGTCAGGCCGCCTTCGGCTTGTTGCGCGACCAGATCAGGTCGTGCGTGCCGTCCTCGTTCTCGATCAGGCGGGCATAGACCGTCGCCGGGAACGAAGGGTCGTCGATGGATACGGACAGGTATTCCCGCCCGGCCTCGCTGGTCTTCTTCCACGCTGCGCCGACTTCGTGGCCAGCCGCTTGCAGGTGGAAGTCGGGGGCGTTCTCGGTGTCGCCCTTGTCGTTGGGAACCAGCTTGACCTTGACGTTGAGCGTCAGGGTGCGAAGCGTGCCGGTGAAGCCGTCTTTCTCTGCGGTGAAGGTGCCGATGTTAGCCATGATGTTTCTCCTTTCGGGTTGAACAAGGTCGCGCCAGTGCGTCCTTGTTGTGATCCGGCCGGCGGGGGATGGGCTGGTCGCACCGCACAGCGGTCGCAACAACGTGGAGAACCTGGAAGCGAAAAGAATTTGTCCCGCGAGGAATGCGCGCAGCGCAGGGGAAATTGTTTTCGCTGCAAGGTTGCGGCCATCAAGCACAAGGCGCAGCCGCGCCACCGCCAGGATTCACAACAAGACAAGGACGCACAGGCCGCCCGCTCCCGAATGGAGACGTGGCCAACTCGGCATCCCCGCGTGACGGCTGCACCGGCTTGCGCCCTGACGCGGGCCAGGTCAATGCCCCGACGACAAGGCCAGAGCGCCCCTGCCGCAGCTCACGGCCACATACTGAGGCGTGGTGTGGAAGCTCCATAGAAGCGAGGCTGGGCGGCGTGTCGGTGAACCGTCTTTCGTGACGTACAGACAACGAACCGCCAGCGTCGGGGACGGCACGCTTTCGTGCAACCTGCCGCAGCAAGCCGGGGCGTAGCCACACCAGCCCCGCCCATTGCGGCGGGGCTCGGTCGAATCGTTGGCGGCGCGATGCGCCGCCACACTTGCTGGCTTCGTGGATTTCGCGCACGAGCGCCCTTGTGCGTGGCCCCATCGCCGCCTGTCCGAAGGCGGCGATGGGGCGTTTTGGCTTTGAGCAGTGAAACCGGGCGCGGCCACCGCCGCGCCCGGAGTTTTCGACCACCGGCCCCAAGGCGGCACGGCTTGGGGCCGGTGCGGCTCGTTATTCCTTGGTTTCGATGATCCACCACACGGCGCGCGGCAAGGCGCGGCCCGTGAGGGGATGCAGATCGGTCAGGTCGGCGCGGGCCGTCCAGCCACGCGGCGGACGGTAGCCGCGCACGTCGCCGTCGCCGTGCCAGCGGCGGGCGCGCACCGTGCCGGAGGCATAGGTCGCAGCTATGCGGGGGCGGTTTGCGGGTTGGTGGGTCATGGCAGGCATCCTCAACATGAAGCGCCCCGGCCGGAACCGGGGCGCTATCTACGGTGCGAAGTCACGCGGCCAAAGCCTCGGCCTGCGGCTGGTCATCCGCCACGGCGGCCACTTCTTCCTGTGCTTCGGCTTCGCCATCCGCCGGCGCGTCCTGCCCGGTCTGCTGCGGGCCTTCGGAGCGGAAGATGGCGGGCATCCAGCCGGTGCCAGCGGCCAGCCGTTCGGCTTCGCTGGCAATGTCGCCCTTCTTCAACTTCGCCAGTCGGGTGACGTGCGAGGGCGCGAACCCGCCAACGGCTTCCAGAATCGCGGCCTTCGGCACATGCCGGAAGTAACCCTCATTGGTGGGCTGCCACCACGCGGCCATATCCAGCCCCACGGCCTGCGCCAGTTCCGCGCCGGGCTGGTGCGGCGTGGCGCGAGGCGTCACCACGTCCACCGTGGAAGCTAAGCACACGGCCAACAGCCGCACCAGTTCATCCTGTGATTTCGCCAGCAGCGCGGCGAACAGTTCGGCGCTGTCCTCCGGCAAGGTTTCGCCTGCCACCTGTTGCAGTTCGCGCAGCGCCACGGCGGCGGGTGATTCCGGCCAGTCCGGGGCCATGCCTTCCAGCCGGTCTTGCACCGTGAGGCGCACACCCAGCGGCAGGTCGTGCCCGTAGTGCCTTTCCTGCAAGACGGTCTGCACCATGCCATGCACCACGGCGGCCAGCGCTGCTTGCGGATGCCGTGCAACTTCGATTTGCAGCGCAGCGGTACGGTGCGCGCTCAACCGCTGCGCCAGTCGGTCAGACATGGCGGCGGTCTTGGGCTGCTCGTCGTCCTCGCCTGCGTCCTCGTTCGCGGCTTCGCCTTCGCTGCCGAAACCCTGCCGCAGCCGCTCCAGCGTGCGCAGTGCCTTGGCCTCCGCTTCGCGCAGCAGCCCGCGATGAATCGCGGCCTGCCCGTCGCGGTCGATGGTGACAATGGCACCGGCTGCGGCCTTCACGTTGGCCGCATAGTCCAGCAAGCCATCTTCCAGCGCCTGCAACTGCTCGCCCAGGCGTTCGCCTTCTTCCTGCAAGGCATCGGCCTTTTCCTCGTCCTCGTCGTCCAGCGCGGCATCCACCGCCTCGGCCAGTTCGTGCAGCTTGGTTTGCAGCTTCTCGATGCGCTGCGCGTCGCGCTTGTTCGGACTGCGGCGTTCCCTTGGCGCACGCTGGAAGGCTTGCAGATCGGCATGGGTCATGCCCGGCGTGGCATCCACCCACGCCCAGCCCTCGGCCTGCACCTTGGCGGCGATACCTGCCAGCTTGTCCTGCGCCAGCCGTTCCAGCAGTGCGGCATCGGTCAGATACACGCCTTTGTCGCCCTCCGCGAACAGGTCGCGGCGGATGCCACCGCCTTCCTGCTCGTAGCCGTCCAGCCCGACAAAGCGCACCAGCGGATGCCGGTAGGCGTCGATTTCGCGTTCGGTCAGGCGGTCGCGCAGGTTGTGCGGGCCGCGCTGCCATGTGGGCGCATCGTAGAACGCGGCTTCCTGCGCAGCATGGTCGTCGGTGATGGCGAGGGCCATCAACTGGTCAAGGCTCACGGCCTCGGCCCGGTAGTCGGCCAGCAGGCGCGGCGACACGTTGGCGAGTTTCAGACGGCGCTGCACCACCAGCGGCGTGACGCTGAAATCCGCTGCAATGTCCTCGATGCTGCGGCCTTCGGCCACGAGCGCGGCGAACGCCTCGAACTGGTCGGCGGGGTGCATGGCTTCGCGCTGCACGTTCTCGGTGAGGCTGGCCGTGCGGGCGGTGCCATCGGCCACCAGCAGGCAAGGCACCTCCCATTCCTTGCTAATGCGGTGCTTTTTCGCCAGCAGCTTCAACGCTGCGAGGCGACGGTCACCGGCCACGACCTCGTAATGCTCGCCATCGGCGGCGGCAATCACGATGAGGTTTTGCAGCAGGCCGACACGCTGGATGCTGGCGGCGAGTTCGGGAATGGACATGCGCGGGGTCTTGCGCACGTTGCGGCCAGTGGGACGCGACACCAGCCGCGACAGCGGAACCAGAATCAGGTTCTTGGTCGGATCAGCGGCTTCCAGCGGGATAGCGGCGGCGGTGTTGATGGCGCGGGCTTCGGTTTGGGTAACGGCGTTCATGGTGATAACTCCTATCGGTTCAGGGATGCAGCAGCGAAGAAAGCGACAAGGGCTGCTGCCTGCCCCTGCCGCGTGGGGATTCAGGCTTTCAACTGGCGCATGCCATCGGCCAGCAGCCAGAGGGCGCGATTTAGTCGGATGTTTTGGTCGATGCCCTGCACCGGGCGGGTTTGCTGTCGGCGCCCGTTGGCGCTGCGGCCACGCAGCCCGCCTTGGGTCAGGTTTTCTTGGGTGCGGTTGAACACGCTCCACAGGTCGGGGCGGCGGTCGTCGAAGCGGCGCGGCATCAGGATTTGCGATTCCGTGATGGGCGCGGGCTTGTCGGGGTCGTCGTACTTGAGGGCGAGCGCGGCGCGGGCGAACACTTCGGATTCGCCATCGTCCAAGGTGATGCCGCGCATGGCATCGCGCGATTCCTTCACCCGATCGAAACCGCTCAAGACTTCGTAAGCCCCCTCAATGACCAGACCGGCCACGTCGCCTTTATGGGGCACTCGCACATCGGCCACGGTGTTGCCGCAGACAAGGCCATTGCTGCACACGAACCGGAACATTCCGGCCAGCATCTGATAGCTGCTGGTGCCGTCGTGCGAGTTCAGCAGCACGATTTCGTTGGCCTCCGCGCCGTTGATCTGGCTGGCATGGCGCAAGCGAATCATGTGTTTGGTGTGCTCGCGCTTGCCTTCGTCGCGCACGCGGGTTTGCGTCACCATGAAAGGCTGGAAGCCTTCTTTGCGAAGCTCGGTCAGCACGGCGGCGGTGGGGATATAGGCGTACCGCTGCGAACGGCTCTCGTGCGGGGCATCCGCGAAGATGGACGGGGCCACGCGGTGAATCTGGTCGTCGGACAGCGGGTAATCGCTGCGCAGCGAGGGGGAGCGGAAAGCGAAACGGGATGCGAGTTGCATGGTCTTTCTCCTGACAAAAGAGGTTTGCTGTTCACACCGCACACCGGATTTCTAGATTCGGAGCCCAGCCTTTCGGCTGTTTGGTGCGGTCGGCACGAGGAACCCGGTTGGCCCTGTTGCCACCGTCTTTCCTGAGTTCATCGCCCGCGCCCAAAGGAGCGCGCGGACGGGGGCCGTCAAGGAGCCAAGCGCAGGGTTGGTGCGGCCCGCAGGCGCAGCCGAGGACACGGCCCTGCGCGCCTTGACGGCACACGGTCGCGGGCTACGGTCGCGGGTAAGGTGATGAAGTCAGGGGAGACGGCTGGACAAGGCAACGGCCATCCCTTTGTGCTGACCGCACGCAAGCGAAGCGCGCAGGCCCGAAGCTGGAAGCCGGGCCGTAGGCGTCAGCGATGCGGAAGGCTGGCGAAGCCAGTCCCGCCAGGGATGAGCGACTAGCGAACCTGGAGCAGCGCGATCCGCGAAGCGGAGACGCAAGAGGACTCTTCGTTTACCATTTGTTTCGCAAGCAAATGATGGGAAAGCAAGAACACGGAGATATAGAGATGATTGTCTGCATCAACCGCCTCAAACAGTTCGGAATCTTCAGCGACTTCAATGGAACGAAGATCCAAAAGTTCGGCCGGTACAACCTGGTCTATGGTTGGAATGGAACAGGCAAGTCAACGTTATCGAATCTATTCTCTTGCTTTGAGCTTCGCTCGATGGTTCCCCGCTTCAGCACGGGCCAATTTTCAGTAGTTCTGGAGGATGGCTCAACGATCACGGAATCCACACTCCACTCATCCCAATTGAATATTCATGTTTTCAATCAACGCTTCGTGCATGAGAACATTGATTGGGACAAATCCGTAAAGAGCATCCTTCTTATTGCGAAAGAGAAGATTGATGACTTGCAGAAGCTGGAGAAGCTGAAGAGCGAGCTTCAGTCGAAAAAGAAGGCTCACGACGACAAGCAAAGCGATATCAAGAAGCAGCGTGAGGCATTAGAGAAGTTCCTGACCAATGCTGCCAAGAAAATGAAGCTTGGACTTCAGGCGATTGATACGAGCGACAGTTATTACTTGAATTACGACCGCCGCAAGCTCTTCAACTTCATACAGAATAACGGCGAGACAATTATCAAGGCGGAGTCGGTTCTTCCAGATGAGAGGGTTATCGACCTTACGAATGCCGCCAAGCCAGATCAGCTTCCAAGCATTGCTTTCGCCTCAACGGCCATTGAGCCGGACTACTTTAAGAAAGCGGCGGGCCGCATCAGAGATTTGATTGGGACTACGGCGGTCAATCAAGCAATCCAGCGGCTGACCGATAACCCGGAAATCCGCGAATGGGTTCAAGCAGGCTTGGAAATCCATAAAAACCACGACTCGCAATCCTGCGAGTTCTGCGGCTCTCCGTTCGCCCAGCTTCGTGCCGAGGCGCTTGCTGCCCACTTCAGCAAGGAGTTCACGGAGTTTCAGAGCCGACTTCAGAACGCGGCGACATGGATTGAATCTCAAGGCGCTCCAGCTAATCAGTTTCCCGCATCGACCGAGTTTTATAAAGAACTATCGGCCGAGGCAGAGAAGCTTCAAAAGGACTACGCAACTGCTGCTGAAAAGATCGACCAGCAAATCGACGCCTGGCGGGAAGCCCTGAAGGCCAAGATCACAGACCCTGGGAAGACAGACATTCAGATCTCGGATGTGGTTGAAGACGATGTCACCAATTTCAATGACATCCTGAAATCGATTGTTGCTCTCGTTGGAAAGCACAACAATAAGACTTCAAATTTCAAATCTGAGACCTCAAAAAGCAAGGTGGCACTGGAGCTTCACTTTGCTGCGGCTGAGGTGCAAGAGTTTGACTATGCTGGAAGTGAGAAGAAGTGCAATGACCTTGAGTCAGAAGCAAAGAACGACCATAAGGAAATTGAAAAAATTAGTCTAGAGGTCGGAGCCATAGAAGCGGCGCTCTCGAATGAAACGGTCGGGGCAAAGGAGTTCAATGACATCCTGCATCGCTTCATTGGCCGCTCTGAGCTTTGCCTGAACTTCAATCAGAAGAAGAAAGGCTATGAGATCATCAGAAACGGGGTTGGTGAGCACGATGGGAATTTGAGCGAAGGTGAGAAAACTGCGATTGCATTTGTCTATTTCATCACGAAGCTCAAAGAAAATGGAAATAACATCAAGGATACGATCGTCGTCGTTGACGATCCGGTCTCAAGCTTTGATTCTAATCACTTGTTTCACGCCTACTCGTTTTTGAGAACGCAATGCACTGAAGCCAAGCAACTTTTTGTGCTGACTCACAACTTCACTTACTTTAAGCTAGTGAGAGACTGGTTCACTGGCACCAATAGGAATCGAGTCAAAAAAGGCAACGCCGAGAATTGCTTCTTTTATCGCCTGGATGCGCCACCTGGCTCCCCTCGTCACTCCCTACTTGTGGATGCCGACGACTCACTCAAGAACTACGGTTCCGAGTACCACTATATCTTCAAGAAGCTCTACGAATATAGGGCGCACACAACACTCAATCGAGATGAGGCGTTCTTGACCGCCAACCTCGCCCGAAAGCTTGTTGAATCGTTTTTCACCTTCAAATATCCAAGGCGTCGAAGCGACATTAGTCAATTGATGGAGGCTGGCCTAAAAGATTGCACCATCACGACACCAGAGCTTAAAGAAAAAATCTACCGCTTTATCAATAAGTATTCACATAGCGACGTTATTGAGATAACAGAGGAATCCGCAGAAAACTTGGCAGGCGAAAGCCACAGCGTCATCGGGAACATCTTCCAGTGGCTGGAAGAGGTGGACAAGAAACATTACGACGAGATGATTCAGGTTGCGACGGCCTGAGCATCAGGCCGCGAGGGCCATAGCTATGCCACCAGGCGCAGCAAAAAGGGGCCGAAGCCCCTTGGGCTAGATCAGCCCATGCTCGGCGAACGATGCCGTTTCGTTGCCCGCAACGATGATGTGATCGAGCACGCGCACGTCCACCAGACCCAACGCTTCCTTGAGCCGCTGGGTCAGCGCCCGGTCAGCCGCGCTCGGCTCGGGGTTTCCGCTCGGATGGTTGTGCGAAACGACGACCGCCGCCGCATTGAGCCGCAGCGCCTCCTTGACCACTTCGCGCGGATACACCGACGCACCGTCAATAGTGCCGTGGAACATCTCCCTGTATTCGATCAGACGATGGCGCGTATCCATGAACAGCACTACGAACACCTCATGCTCGAAGCTGGCCAACTTTGTACGCAAGTATTCCTTGACCGCCGCCGGCGAAGTGAACTCTGCTCCGCGCCGCATTTTCCGGTCAATGACCTGGCGCGCAGCTTCCAGAATGTCGTCGGCCGATGCCGGTAGATAGCGCCCGTGCGCGTCGCGCACCAGCAGACAGGAATCGAACGAGGGAAAGGACAGTTGCGACATGATCGTGCTCCGGTTGCTCGGGCGGAATTGCCCGGAACCGGCGGCAGCACGGCGCAGCGCAAGCAGTCAGGGGTCGCAGACGGCCGCCAGGACGCAAGCGCGCATGGCGCGCGCCGCCCTTGACGGCGAGAACGCCGTGATACGGTGAAGGGAACAGCAAGACCGCCCACACCCGCCCACTGCACAGAGTCGATTTTTGGCAAGCGGAGCGCGCAGGCCCGGATCAACGAGCCGGGACGGAGGCGTCAGTGATGGAAGCCCGACAGGGGCGAGACTCGCGCAGCGAAGCTCGATGCGCAGCACGACAGCGCGACGGCGGCACGCCGGGACGCCCGACTGCTTGGGACAGGACTACTCGTTGTCCGTCTTGCGCTGCTCGATTTGCAACTGCGCCCGTTGCGTTGCCTGTTGCAGCCGCTCCACCAGCACGCCCCTCGGCGGCAAGGCGGTCAGATACTCGGCAACGTGGATGCCGGACTTGTCCAGCTCCAGCAATTCGATCTGCTCGCGCTTCTTGCCGGTGCAAAGGATGATCCCGAGCGGCGAGGCTTCCTCCGGCTCCCGTTCGTGCTTGTCTAGCCACCGAAGGTAAAGCTCCATCTGCCCTTTGTAGGCCGCCTTGAAGTCACCTACCTTCAACTCCACCGCAACCAGCCGCCGCAGCTTGCGGTTGTAGAACAGAAGGTCAAGGTGGAAATCCTCGTCGTCGATCGGAATGCGCTTCTGCCGGGCGACGAATGAGAAGCCCGCGCCCAGCTCCAGCAGGAAGGACTCCATTTCACGGATGATCGCCGCTTCCAAGTCGCCTTCCTGCCAAGTGTCCCGCAGGCCCAGGAAGTCGAGGATGTACGGGTCGCGCATGACCAGGGCCGGCGACATGCGCTGCGCATCGCGCAGGGTCGCCAACTCCTGCGCTATGGTTTCTTCCGGCTTTTGGGAAAGCGCCGTGCGCTCGTACAGCATCGAGTCGATACGCTCGCGCAGCGTCCGCACGCTCCAGCGTTGGGTGCTGGCCATCTGTGCGTAGTAGTCCCGCTGGAGCGGGTCTTTCAGCGGCATCAGGGCGATGAAGTGCGTCCAGCTCAATTCTCGTATCAGTGATACGAGAATTCGCTCGTCGGGGAAGGTGGCGGCGAACTGCACCATGCGGCGCAAGTTCTGCTCTGCAAAGCTGCTGCCGTACTCCTCCACCAACTGCGCAGCCAAGGTGGGCAGAACTTCCTTGCCGTAGGCGCCCCGGCGCCTGTCCAAGACCTGCGTGTGGATGCGTTGGCCGATGCGCCAGTAGAGCATCGTAAGCTCGCTATTCACCGTCGAGGCGGCGCGCAAGCGCGCCGCCTCGATCAGTGCCCGAATGTCGCCCAGCAGCGCCGCGGGCGCTGCGAGCGATGCTGCTGATGGCCGGCGCCCGTTCATGCCACCGCCTCCGCAAGCTGCCGCGCGCCCGTGATGGCTTGGCGGCGGCTGGCCACCAGCTCGGCCGCCTCGCGCACCGGCTTGTCCTCGGTGTGGACGTAGTGCATGAACATCGCCACGGTCTTGTGGCCCGTCAGCTTCATTCCCACTTTGGTCGGCACACCGGAATTGGCAATGTCGGTGGTCGAGCGATGACGGATGCCGTGCGTGCCTACGTGCGGCACGCTGGCGGCCTTGAGCGTCCGGCACCAGCCGCCATAGTGCTCGCCAAAGGTCAGGTGCTTGGCCGGGTCGTTCGGCGACGGCAGGACGTAAGGGCAGCCTTCCAGACGCGGCGCCGTCGAAAGCAGCCGATAGGCTTCCTCGCTCATGGGCTTGGAAATGCCGCCAACCTTGCTGTCGGGCCACACCACGCGCCGGTTCTCGAAGTCCAGCCAGCTCCATTCGAGCGGGCAGATTTCGGAGCGCCGCGCCGCAAACTCGAATTGCAGCCGGATCGCCAACGGGATGACGTAGTTCTCCAGCCCCTCCGCCTCCAGTTTCTCCAACTGGCGGAAGATCCGCACCATTTCCTCGTCCACGATGAGCCGGGTTTCCTTGCCCGGCGGGTACATCGGGACGTGGCGGCACGGATTCGTGCCGTCCGGGCGGAAGCCCCAGACTTCGGCCAAGTTGAACATCTTGCGCAGCACGCCGAAGGTCTTGTTGGCCTCGGTCGGCTTGTAGGCCAGCTTTTCCATGAGCCCCGCAATGTCGGGCCGCTTCACGTCATGCACCTTCTTGCGGCCCAGCAGCGGGATGATGTTGCGGTCGATGACGCCCTGGTAGCCGTCCTGCGTGCTGACCTTGTTGCGCTTCTTGGAGTAGTCCTCCATGAACTTTTTGCACAACTCGGCCATCGTGGGCGCCTTGCGCGCCTCGGCCTTGGCACCGCCGGGATCACCACCCCGGCGAACCTCGGCCAGCCAGTCCTGCGCTTTGACCCGCGCCTGTTCGACGGTTAGCTCCCCGTAGAGTCCCAGCGAGGGCTTGCGGGGCTGGCCAGAGTTCGTGCGGTACTGGAGCATGAACACCCGGCGTCCCGTCGAGGTAATCTTGCAAAGGAAGCCGGGCACGACGGTATCCCGTAGTTCGATGTCCTTCGCCTGGGGTTGCGCCGACTCTACGGCGGTCTTGGTGAGCTTGATCTTTGCCATGATGACTCCTTGGAACGACCCGGATTCCAGGAGCCAGATAGGAGCGGCGCGAGGGAGAACCGGGTCAAGTTTCAGAAAGCACCGGCATATGATGGAAGCGCGTAAGCTATTGATAAACCTGCTGTATCGGGCTACGTCGCAGTCCAGCGAACTACCGGGCTGGAGTCATCGTGAAACAAAAAACCCCGGCAGATGCCGGGGCTTTTCGTTCGCGAAGGCGCGGGCGCCTTACTTCTTCTTCGGCATGTACAGATCGGTGATCGTGCCGTCGTAGATTTCCGAGGCCATCGCCACCGATTCGCTCAGCGTCGGGTGCGCGTGGATGGTGTGGCCGATGTCTTCGGCTTCGGCACCCATCTCGATGGCCAGGCCGATCTCGGCCAGCAGGTCGCCGGCGTGCACGCCGACGATCGCACCACCGATGATGCGGTGGGTCTCTTCGTCGAAGATCAGCTTGGTGAAGCCCTCGGTGCGGCCGATGCCGATCGCGCGGCCACTGGCGGCCCACGGGAACTTGGCCACGCCGACCTTCAGGCCCTTGGCCTTGGCTTCGGTCTCGGTCACGCCGACCCAGGCGATTTCCGGGTTGGTGTAGGCCACCGACGGAATCACGCGGGCCACCCACTCCTTCTTGTGGCCGGCAGCCACTTCGGCAGCCAGCTTGCCCTCGTGCGTGGCCTTATGGGCCAGCATCGGGTTGCCGACGATGTCGCCGATGGCAAAGATGTGCGGCACGTTGGTGCGCATCTGGCGGTCGACCGGGATGAAGCCACGGTCGGTGACCTGCACGCCGGCCTTTTCGGCATCGATCTTCTTGCCGTTCGGCGAGCGACCCACGGCCACCAGCACGCGATCGAAGGTGCCCTGCGCCAGCGCAGGCGCCTGGCCTTCCTCGGCGGCGTCGAAGGTCACGGTGATGCCCTTGGCATCGGCGGTGACGCCCGAGGCCTTGGTCTTCAGGTGGACTTCGATGCCCTGCTTCTTCAGGCGGTCAGCCAGCGGCTTGACCAGGTCCTTGTCGGCGCCCGGCATCAGCTGGTCCATGAACTCGACCACGGTCACCTTGCTGCCCAGCGCACCGTACACGGTAGCCATTTCCAGGCCGATGATGCCGCCACCGACAACCAGCAGCGAGCCCGGCACTTCGGCCAGCTCCAGCGCGTCGGTGGAGTCCATCACGCGCTTGTCGTCCCACGGGAAGTTCGGCAGCTTCACCGCCTGCGAACCGGCGGCGATGATGCACTTCTGGAAGCGCAGCAGCTGGGTGCTGCCATCAGCGGCGGTGATTTCCAGCTCGTTGGCCGAAACGAATTTGCCGACGCCCTGCACGCTGCGGACCTTGCGCTGCTTGGCCATGCCGGCCAGGCCCTTGGTCAGCTGGTTGACGACCTTTTCCTTGTACTCGCGCAGCTTGTCCAGGGTGATGGTCGGCTTGCCGAACTCGACGCCGAAATCACCGGCGTGGGCCACTTCGTCGATGACCGCTGCAGCGTGCAGCAGCGCCTTGGACGGAATGCAGCCCACGTTGAGGCAGACGCCACCGAGGCTGGCGTAACGCTCGACCAGCACCGTATCCAGGCCGACGTCGGCAGCGCGGAAAGCGGCGGTGTAGCCGCCCGGGCCGGAGCCCAGCACGACCATTTCGCATTCGATGTCGGCCGGCTTGCCGCTGGACAGCGCCGGCTTCGGCGCCGCCGGCTCAGCCGGGGCGCGGTGCGACGGGGTCACCGGCGGCTTGCTGGCCGGAGCGGCCGCTGCCGGGGCCGGCGCGGCCGCCTTGGCCGGGGCTTCGGCGGCACCTTCGGCGTCCAGCACCACGACCACGGCGCCTTCGGACAGGGTGTCGCCGAGCTTGACCTTGATTTCCTTGACCACGCCGGCAGCCGAGGACGGCACTTCCAGGGTGGCCTTGTCCGATTCCAGGGTCACCAGACCCTGATCCTTCTTCACCGTGTCGCCGACGGCGACCAACACTTCGATCACCGGCACATCGCTGTAATCGCCGATGTCGGGAACCTTGACTTCAATCGTGGCCATGGTGGGTTTTCCTCGTGCCCGCGCGGCGGTACCGGCGGGCTGTCACTGCATCTGTTCACGCGGCCGCGCCAGGGGCGGCGGCCGCACGGTGGGGGCGAAGCGGTGCCTTACAGCAGCACGCGGCGCATGTCGGCCAGTACCTGCGACAGGTACGTGGTGAAGCGTGCGGCCAGGGCGCCATCGATGACGCGGTGGTCGTAGCTCAGCGACAGCGGCAGCATCAGCTTCGGTGCGAATTCCTTGCCGTTCCAGACCGGCTGGATGGACGACTTGGAGACGCCGAGGATGGCCACTTCCGGTGCATTGACGATCGGGGTGAACGCGGTGCCGCCGATGCCGCCCAGCGAGCTGATCGAGAAGCAGCCGCCACTCATGTCGGCCGGGCCGAGCTTGCCGTCGCGCGCCTTCTTGGCCAGTTCGCCGGTTTCCTGCGCGATCTGCACCACGCCCTTCTTGTCCACGTCGCGGATGACCGGCACGACCAGGCCGTTCGGCGTGTCGGCGGCAAAGCCGATGTGGAAGTACTTCTTCAGGGTCAGGTTTTCACCGCTGGCATCGAGCGAGGCGTTGAACTCCGGGAACTTCTTCAGCGCCGCGGCGCTGGCCTTGATCAGGAAGGCGAGCATGGTCAGCTTGATGCCGGCCTTCTCGTTTTCCTTGTTCAGCGCCACGCGCAGGCCTTCCAGGTCGGTGATGTCGGCCTGTTCGAACTGGGTGACGTGCGGGATCATGGCCCAGTTGCGGGCCAGGTTCGCACCCGAGATCTTCTTGATGCGCGACAGCGGCTGGACTTCGGTCTCGCCGAACTTGCTGAAGTCGACCTTCGGCCACGGCAGCAGGTTCAGGCCACCACCGGCAGCGACAGCAGCACCGCCGGCAGCCGGCACGCCGCCGCTGAGTGCGGCCTTGACGAACTTCTGCACGTCACCCTTGGTGATGCGGCCACCCTTCTCGGTGCCGTTGATCTGCAGCAGGTCCACACCCAGTTCGCGGGCGAACACACGCACCGCCGGGGTGGCATACGGCACCTTGGCCGGCAGCACGCCATCGGCGTTGAACTGCACCGGCGGGCTGGACGGGGTACCGGCCGAGGCGACCTCGCGGGCCGCCAGCTTGTCCGGCTGCGCCGGCACAGCGACCGGCTCGACCTTGGTGGCGGTCTCGGCGGCAGCCGGAGCGGCAGCAGCGGCTGCCTTGGTCGGCGCCGGCGCGGCAGCGCCCTCGGCCTCGATGATGGCGACCACATTGCCCTGCGACAGAGTGTCGCCGACCTTGACCTTCAGTTCCTTGACCACGCCAGCCACCGACGACGGCACTTCCATGGTGGCCTTGTCGCTTTCCAGCGTGACCAGGCCCTGGTCCTTCTTGACCGTGTCGCCGACGGCGACCAGCACTTCGATGACCGGAATGCCGGAATAGTCGCCGATATCCGGCACCAGCGCTTCAACCGCACCACCGCTGGCAGCCGGAGCGGCCGGCGCAGCTGCGGCCGGGGCCGGCGCGCTCTGGGTGGCGGCAGCCGGGGCAGCGGCCTTGGCCGGTGCAGGGGCGGCAGCGGCCGGCTTGGCAGCCTCGCCTTCAGCCACTTCGATCAGCGCCACGACCTTGCCCTCGGACAGGGTGTCACCGACCTTGACCTTGATCTCCTTGACCACGCCGGCGACGGCCGACGGCACTTCCATGGTCGCCTTGTCGCTTTCCAGCGTCACCAGGCCCTGGTCCTTCTTGACCGTGTCGCCGACGGCGACAAGCACCTCGATTACCGGGATATCGCTGTAGTCACCGATATCGGGGACAAGTGCTTCCTTGATTTCGGCCATGGGGATAACTCCGGCAATCTGGTGTAGGGAAACGTCTATTGTGCGGCCAGCGGGGGCCAGCGCCAACCGTTACAGGTGTTTTCAGTACTCACGCAGCCGGGACACGCTGTTGCTCATGGGTTGCGGCCGCGACCAGTCGGTAGCGTATTGTCCGGACGATGTCCGCTTTATGTCGCCAGTGCGTCGGCTACCGGCTGCCAGGCCTGGCGCAGCCGCGGCAGCAACCAGGCCGCGTTGGCCGGGCTGGTGGACGGCAGCGCCAGCAGCCTTGGCGGCGCCTCCAGGCCGGGCAGCACCCAACGCTGGAATGCCTTCAGCGATGCCGCACCGTTGCAGCCGATCAGCTCCAGCTCAGGAAGCGAAGCGATCAATGCCGGCAGCGCATTGGGTACTTCCGTGCCACGCACGATGTCAGCATCCAGGCTGCCACGCCGCTCGCACTGACCGATCACATCCCACAGACCCACACCGGCTGCCTGCAGTGCGCGCAGCCGTTGCGGGTACGCCAGGGCCACATCGAAGCCACAGATATCGGCCAGCACAGGCCAGAAGCGATTGCGCGGATGCGCGTAGTAGCGCTGCTCCTGCAATGACGCAACGCCGGGCATCGAACCCAGCAGCAGCACCCTGCAATCCGCCTTCACCTGCGCTTGCAGGCCGATGCACACCGTTGCTTCGCTCACATCTTCTCCAACTGCATGAATGTCGCCGAAGGCCGAAAAGCCCATGAAAACAGGCTTTTCGCTCCAGTCGCTGAACAAGGGAAACTATTTTTTAACGTGCGTCGGATTCGATTCATGTTGGGGCGACTACGGTGTGCTCGCCCCGCAACCGGGGGCCCAAAACAAGAAACATTAGGAGATACCCCCATGCGCTCCATCCGTATCCTGAGTCTCGCCCTGCTGACCTCCGCCGCCTTCGCGCCGGCCGCTTTCGCCCAGGACAGCAGCAGCACCGACACCGCTTCGGGCAAGCATTTTGCCGTTGTTGGCGGCATCTCGCTGCTGGAACCGAAGAACGACCCGATCACCGGCGTCAAGAAGACCGATGGTGGCCCGGCGCCGACCGTCAGCTTCAGCTACTACATCAACGACAACTGGGCCGTTGAACTGTGGGGCGCTGCCGACAAGTTCGACAACAAGTTCAAGGGCCCGAACAATGCCCGCCTGGGCTCGGTCGAGCAGCAGCCGATCGCGCTGAGCGGCCAGTACCACTTCGGCCAGGCTGACAACGTGTTCCGTCCGTTCGTGGGCGTGGGCTACTACCAGTCGAGCTTCAGCAACGAGAAGCTGGGCAACGGCGCTGACACCGACATCCGCTTCAAGGATGCCAAGGGCGTGATCGGCACCGTCGGCGTGGACATGAACATCAACTCCACCTGGTTCGCCCGTGCTGACGCCCGCTACATGCGCGCCCGCCCGGACGTGAAGGTTGGCGGCGAGAAGATCGGCGAAGCCAAGATGGATCCGTGGACCGTCGGCTTCGGCATCGGCGCCCGCTTCTGATCCAGGCTGCACCTGCTTCACTGATGTAACGCGACGGGCCCTTCGGGGCCCGTCGTCGTTTCCGTCACCCGCGTTCTGTAGAGTCGAGCTTGCTCGACTGCCTTTCGTAGAGTCGAGCTTGCTCGACTGCCTTTCGTAGAGTCGAGCTTGCTCGACTTTTGCAAGAGCAGTCGACTGACAGTCGACTCTACACACAGGATGCGGAGGCGCGATGCACGACGTCGACCTGCTGGTGATCGGTGGCGGTATCAACGGTGCCGGCATCGCCCGTGATGCCAGCGGCCGCGGCCTGCGCGTGCTGTTGTGCGAGCAGCACGACCTCGCTGGGCATACCTCCAGCGCCAGCAGCAAGCTGATCCACGGTGGCCTGCGCTACCTGGAACAGCGCGAGTTCGGCCTGGTGCGCAAGGCACTGGGTGAACGCGAAGTGGTACGCCGGCAGGCACCCTATCTGGTCCGCCCGCTGCGTTTCGTGCTGCCGTGGGAACCGCACCTGCGCCCACGCTGGATGCTGCGCGTGGGACTGTGGCTGTACGACCACCTGGGCCCACGCAGCCCGGCATTTCCCGCCTCGCGCGCCCTGGACCTTCAGCATGATCCGCTCGGTCCCTGGCTCTCCCCGGATCTGCGGCAGGCCTTCAGCTACGCCGACGCGCAGGTCGATGACGCGCGTCTGGTACTGCTCAATGCCCTGGATGCTGCCTCGCGTGGCGCACAGGTACATGTGCGCAGCCGCTGCATCGAACTGCGCCCTGTGCAGGGCCGTTGGCAGGCCGTACTGGAATCCGCCGATGGCCAGCAGCATGTGACCGCGCGCGCCGTCGCCAATGCGGCTGGCCCATGGGCCGGTGGCCTGCTGGAGCAGATGGAGGCCCGCAGCGGCGGCCCCGCGCTGCGGCTGGTACAGGGCAGCCACATCGTGCTGCGCCGCCCCTGGCCCGATGACAGTGCCTGCCTGCTGCAGCAGCCCGATGGCCGCGTGGTGTTCCTGCTGCCGTTCGCCCACGAGCATCTGCTAGTCGGCACCACCGACACCGACTACCGCGGTGACCCGGCGCGCTGCAGCGTGCTGCCTTCCGAGGTGAGCTACCTGTGCGCGGCCGCCAGCCGCTATCTGCGTGAGCCGATCACTCCGGAAGACGTGGTCTGGCAGTTCGCCGGTGTACGTCCCCTGCTGGCCGACCCGGACCCGCGTGCGGCAACGCTGAGCCGCGACTACCGCCTTCAGCTGCAGTCCAGCCCGGCGCCGGCGCTGCATGTGCTGGGCGGCAAGCTGACCACCTACCGGGTGCTGGCCGAGGAAGCGCTGAACCTTCTGCGCCCTGCCCTGCCACAGATGGGACCGGCCTGGACGGCAGGCGGAGACCCGCTGCCGGGCAGCGACTGGGGTGACGCCACACAGGCGCGCTCCCGCCTGCAGGCGCTGGCACCGTGGTTGCCCGTGGAGATCGCACGGCGTTGGGCCGAAGCCTACGGCAGCCGCAGCGCCGCCCTTCTGCAGGGTGCACGGGGCATGGACGATCTTGGAGAGGACTTCGGCGGCGGCCTGCATGCGCGGGAAGTGGCTTTCCTGCGCGACCACGAATGGGCCTGGGACGCCGAGGACGTGCTGTGGCGGCGGAGCAAGCTGGGGTTGCGGCTGGATGCTGCGCAGGTGGCGCGGCTGCAGGCGTGGATCGATAG
>NZ_JAOECR010000013.1:0-89625 GCF_029836955.1 Stenotrophomonas sp. GD04054
CCAGCGGCCGGCGTTACCGTGCCGCAGCCGCCAGCTCCTTCGCGATCGCACCGAGCCGCTCAACCGCACCGATGAAGCGCGCATCCAGCGTCTGGCAGCACGACAGCCGCAGGCAGTGGCGATAGCGCGCACCACGTGAATACACCTGGCCGGGCATGAACACGATGTCCTCTGCCAGCGCACGTTCGAACAGCTCACGCGTATCCACGCCCGGCAGTTCGAGCCACAGCAGGAAGCCGCCTTGCGGCTCGGTGGCACGGGTGCCGGCCGGGAAGTGTTCGGCCACCAGCTGGCGCAGCCGTCCCACCTGTTCGCGGTACAGCCGGCGCATGCGATGCAGGTGGTGTTCGTAGCTGCCTGCTTCCAGATACGCCGCCACCGCATCGCCCAGCAGCTGCGGTTCGCCACCGGTGGACTGGAACTTGAGCAGTGCGATGCGCTCGGCGAAGCGCCCCCCGTCCAGCCAACCGATGCGGTAATCCGGCGCCAGCGTCTTGGAGAAACCACCGACCACCATCACCCAGCCATCGCGATCAAACGCCTTCAGCAGCGGTGCCGGCGGCTCGCAGAACTGCAGTTCTGCGTACACCGCATCTTCGATCAGCGGCAGCTGGCGCGCGTTGACCAGTTCGGCCAGGCGTTGCTTGGCGGGTGTCGGCATGGTGCAGCCCAGCGGATTGTGCACGGTCGGCATCACCACCAGTGCGGCCAGCGGCGTGTGCTCCAGCAGCGCATCCAATGCGTCGACATCCAGCCCGTGCTGCGGGTGGGTGGGCAGCTCGATGGCCTGCAGGCCGAGGTTGGCCAGCAAGGGGTAGAGGTTGAAGTAGGACGGCGCCTCGATGCCGACCGCGTCGCCGGGCTGGGTGACCGCGCGCAACGCCAGCTGCAGGGCCTCCATCGCGCCGTGGGTCAGCAGCAGCCGCTCGCTATGGGTGTGCAGGCCCATGCGTGGACCGCGACGCACGATCTGCGCCAGCAGCCTGGGGGAGCCGTTCGGGCGCGCGTAGGATTCCACTGTCTGCTGGCCGTGCCGCAGCACCTGCGCGGTATGCCGGGCCAGCTGCGCGCCCGGATAGAACTGGCGCCCGCGCGGACCGGCGAAGGCCAGGTCGATCACTCCGGAGCGACGTTGTGCCTCCAGCACGCGCGCCATCAGCACCTGCTGCAGTGGTGCGGTGGGTGCGGACGGGGTATCACGCAGCGAACGCTCTGGCACCGACAATCGCGGCGCCACCTCGAAGCCGGCCTTGGGCCGCGGAATGACCAGGCCGGCGTCCTCCAGCTGGCGATAGGCCGCGATCACCGTGTTCAGGCTGAGCCTTCGCTGCAGGGCCATCTGCCGCAGTGAAGGCAGGCGGCTGCCGACCGGAAGGCGTCCGCCGTGGATGGCTTCGGCCAGTTCATCGGACAGCCGTTGGTAGCGGGGTGGGATCATCGCGCTCTGGTTATCTGTATCCATCGAACTTCCCGCCATCTGGTTCTGTACCCATGATGATGGCGAGCCTAGCATGTCGTTGTCGGACGGGCCTGATCGGGGCACGGCCGATACTTCCCAAGCGCACGGCTGGATGGCCGTGCGTCTTTTTTTGGAGGTGGTACCGGCCGCTGGCCGGCGATCCCCAGATCCGCAGGAGCCGGCCAGCGGCCGGCACTACCCGGGTCGTTACCGCATCGGCACCAGTGCCGCGTCGCGCCGGTACAGCGCCGGGAACTGCTTGCCCAGTGCCGCCAGCTTCGGTGCGTCGTAGTAGCGGATGTAGGCCGCCTGCGGGTAGTTGGTCATGTAGTTCTGGTGGTAGCTCTCGGCCGGGTAGAAGTGCTGGCCGCTGACCAGCTGGGTGACGATCGGTGCGCGGTAGCTGCCGGCCTGGCCGAGCTGGGCGATGTAGGCGCGGCTGGCCGCCTGCTGGCGTGCGTCATCACTGAAGATCGCCGAGCGGTATTGGCTGCCGTGGTCCGGCCCCTGTCGATTGAGCTGGGTCGGATCGTGCACCACCGAGAAGAACACCTGCATCAGCTGGCCATAGCTGACCTGGCGCGGGTCGTAGTCGATCTTCACCGCCTCGGCATGACCGGTCTGGCCACCGCTGACGCGCTCATAGCGCGCGTTGGCCGCGCTGCCGCCGATGTAGCCGGATACCGCATTGCTCACGCCCTTGACGTGCTGGAACACGCCCTGCACGCCCCAGAAGCAACCGCCGGCGAACACCACGCTGGCATGGGTGGCGTCATCGCGGAACGCGGCGTCGCCGCTGGGCGCCGGTAGTGCCTTGGCCTGCGCGCTGGCTTCCAGCGGTGCCGCGACTGCGCCGTGGTCGACCAGCAGCACGCCAGCGATCAATGCAGCAGCTACCAAGCCGGCGACACCGGCGGCGATACCTTGTTCAAAAGAGAGTTTCATCGTGTGCTCCCGTTTCAACCGAAGGTGAAGGCATAGGCCTGCACGCCCGCATCGAGGAATTCGATCTCGAAGCGATGCGGGCCGACCGCGCCGCGCTGGCGCACCAGCTGGTACAAGCGGTGTTCGTTGACCACGCCGCTGCCATCGGCGCCGACATCGCTGCCGGCATCGGCGGCGGGCAGCGGCTTGCCGTCCAGCCAGACGCGGAAGCGCACTGGCTTGCCGTCCTCGTTCGGTGCCAGCACCAGGTGCAGGTCACGTGCGTGGAACTGGAAGGCGATGCGGCCACCGGTCTGCTGCAGCTGTGCGGCCTCGTCGGTGACGGTCCAGCGCCCGGACAGTCCCCATTGGTTCAACGCCAGAGTGGTGGGCAGCGTGTAGTCGAACGCGGTGTCGCTGCGCTGCCCGCCGGGCGAGGCGAACTGCTCGGCGCGGGCGTGGCCCAGGTAGGTTTCCGGCGAACGCAGGTTGCCCATGTCGGCCTGCACGGCCACGCCCTTCAGGTCGGCGGCAGCGGGATCGGCCGGTGGTGGCAGGTTGGTCTGCCCGGCTTCGGTCAGCAGGCGACGGATCATCTGTTCCGAGCGCGCATAGTTGCCCTCGCCGAACTGATGGCCGCGGATATTGCCCTGCGCGTCGACGAAGTACTGCGCCGGCCAGTAGCGGTTGTTGAACGCGCGCCAGATCGTGTACTGGTTGTCGAGCGCCACCGGGTACTCGACCTTCAGCTGCTGCACCGCCTTCATCACATTGCTCGGGTTGCGTTCGAAGGCGAACTCCGGCGTGTGCACGCCGAGCACCACCAGCCCATGGTCACGGTAGCGACGTTCCCATTCGTGCACGAACGGCATCGCGCGCAGGCAGTTGATGCAGGAGTACGTCCAGAAATCGATCAGCACCACCTTGCCGCGCAGCTGCTGTGCACTCAGCGGCGGGCTGTTGAGCCAGCCGGTGGCGCCATCCAGCGCGGGCAGGGTGCCTTCCACCGGCAGCGGTGCATCTGCACCCGCATTGGGGCCAGCCATCATCATCATCGGCGGTGCCGCCGGCTGCGCACCGGGCACGGCGTCGAGCAGGCTTTGTTCGATGCGCGCGGTGCTGACCGTCGAAAGACGGGTCAGCAGGCCAGTGTCCCAGCCCAGGCCGATCGCCACCACGGCCAGCAGTGCGGCTACGCCCAGCACCTTGCGCAGTACGTCACCCAGGCCGAGCCGCGCCTGCAGCGCACGGAACACGCGGCCGCCGACCCACACCGCCAGCGCCAGCGCGGTGATCGCACCCAATGCATAGGCAAGCAGCAGGCTGCTGGTACCGACGCTGGCGCCATGCAGGGCAGCACCGGTCAGCACCAGGCCGAGGATTGGACCGGCGCACGGCGCCCACAGCAGGCCGGTGGCGATGCCGATCAACAGCGAGGTCCATGCGCCGCCATGCCCAGCAGCATCAGCGGCATCGGCACGCGCGCTCAGGCGTGCACCCACACGCTGGAACGGCGCCAGCAGATGGTCGGCCAGCCGCGGCCAGAGCAGCGCGACCGCGAACAGCGCCATCAGCAGCAGGGCGATCCAGCGTCCAACCTGGTTGGCATGCGCCACCCATTGGCTGCCCACCGCGGCCAGGCTGGCGACCACGGTGAAGGTGAGCGCCATGCCCAGCAGCAACGGCAGCGTGCTGCGCAGGAACGGGCGATCGGCACGCGCGAACACGAACGGCAGCACCGGCAGGATGCAGGGGCTGAGCAGGGTCAGCGCGCCCCCGAGGTAGGCAAGCAGCAACAGCAGCATCGTCAGGCTCCGGAAGCAGGGGAAGAACCGACCGGCACCCGCCAGCCGTCGGCAGTGCCAGTAGGGGCACCGGGAACGAACACCATCGCCGCACCGTTCATGCAGTAGCGCAGCCCGGTCGGGCGTGGTCCATCGTTGAACACATGGCCGAGATGGCCGCCGCAGCGGCGGCAGTGCACCTCCACCCGCAGCATCCCGAAGGTGACGTCGCGGTCTTCGCCGATGGCGTTGTGCAGCGGTGCCCAGAAGCTGGGCCAGCCGGTGCCGCTCTCGAACTTGGTGGAGGAGGAGAACAGCGGCAGCGCACAGCCGGCGCAGGCGAAAGTGCCCTGCCGATGTTCCTTGTTGAGTGGGCTGCTGTACGGGCGCTCGGTGGCCTGCTGGCGCAGCACCGCGTACTGCGCCGGGGTCAGTTGCTGGCGCCACTGCGCATCGCTGTGCATGACCTCGAACTGTCGCGGCGGGCGTGCTTCAGCGGCCGCCGGGGCGGCGCGGCTGCAGGCCCCCAAGCCGAGCAGGCCGGCGGCGGTGGCAACACCGCCCAGGCCCAGCAGATGGCGGCGGGAGAGGGACATGGCGGACTCCGGGAAGGGGCGACGGGGCCATGCTGCGCCCGCCCGGGTCAACGAATCCTCACGCAGGATTCAATTTTTCGTGAGGTATCGGCGGCCGTCCCGCGCCACAATGCAGCCAGCCTCCCCACTGGCCCCGAGCTGCCGATGTCCACCAAACGCGTGCTGATCGTTGAAGACGATGCCCACATCGCCGACCTGCTGCGCATGCATCTGGGCGATGAGGGTTACGACGTCGCCCATGCCGCCAGCGGCGATGCCGGCCTGCGCCTGCTCGAGCAGGACGGCCCGTGGGATGCACTGGTGCTGGACGTGATGCTGCCCGGCGTGGATGGGCTGCAGGTGTGCCAGCGTGCACGCGCGATGGCGCGCTATGTACCGATCATCATCATCAGCGCGCGCGGCAGCGAAACGCAGCGGATCGTCGGCCTGGAACTCGGCGCGGACGATTACCTGGCAAAACCTTTTTCGATGCCGGAACTGGTGGCACGGGTGCGCGCGCTGCTGCGCCGCGCCGAGGCGATGGCGCAGAGCGCGCGCATCGATGCCGGCGCGATCGAGCTGGGTGGGCTGCAACTCGATCCGGTCGCGCGTACCGCGTCGGTGGATGGCAATACGTTGGAGCTGACGCCGCGCGAATTTGATCTGCTGCTGTTCTTCGCCCGTCATCCGGACCAGGTGTTCGCGCGTATGGAGCTGCTCAACCAGGTCTGGGGCTACCAGCACGATGGTTACGAGCATACGGTCAATACCCATATCAACCGCCTGCGCAGCAAGATCGAGCCGGACCCGGCCAACCCGCGGCGGCTGCTGACGGTGTGGGGCCGCGGCTACAAGCTGGTCGACCCGGCCGGGGCGGCGGCATGATCAAGCCCAATCTGTGGCAGAAGCTGGCGGCGGTGATCGCCGCGCTGATGCTGATGTGCTGCATGGCGTTGCTGGCACTGCAGATGCGCGCCAACACCCGCCATGAGCAGGAAGTGGTGCAGCGGCTGTCGCTGGGCCTGGCCGAACACATCGCCCAACGCAGCGAACTGATGGACACCAGCGGCATGCGCGATGCTGCGGTGCGTGCGCTGTTCGGCCAGCTGATGGCGGTCAATCCCAGCGTCGAGGTCTACCTGCTGGACGACCAGGGCCGCATTCTCGGCCACGACGCGCCCAGCGGCCATCTGGTGCGCAACAAGGTGGACGTGGCACCGCTACGCCGCCTGCTGGCTGGTGCGCCACTGCCGATCCTCGGCGATGACCCGCGCAGCGCCGATGGCCGCAAGGTGTTCAGTGCTGCACCGTTGATCGTGCAGGGCCGCCAGGCCGGTTATGTGTACGTGGTGCTGGTGGGCGAACACCGGCAGATGCTCGCCGACGACCTAGCGGCGGGCAGCCAGTGGAACACCACATGGTGGTCGGTGATGCTGGTCGGAAGCCTCGGCCTGCTGGCCGGGCTGGTGGCGTTCTACTGGGTGACGCGTCCGCTGCGGCGCCTGACCCGACGCATCCAGGCGTTCGACATCGACGCGCCGACCCCACTGCCGCCGCCGGAGCCACTGCGGCCCGGTGAGCGCGATGAACTGGTGATCCTGGAACACGCGCATGCGCAGATGGCGCAGCGCCTGGGGGAGCAATGGCAGCAGTTGCGCCAGCAGGACCTGCAGCGGCGCGAACTGGTGGCCAACATCTCGCATGATCTGCGCACGCCGTTGTCGTCGCTGCACGGCTACCTGGAAACGCTGGCGCTGAAGGACGCCACGCTGTCCCCGGACGAGCGCCGCCGTTACCTCGGTATCGCGCTGGCGCAGAGCGCCAAGGTTGGTCGGCTGGCGCGCGCGCTGTTCGAGCTGGCGCGGCTGGAGCATGGCGAAGTGCGTCTGGAGTGGGAAGTGTTCGCGCTGCCGGAACTGCTGCAGGACGTACTGCAGAAGTTCGAGCTGGCCGCGCAGGCGCGCAACCAGCGCCTGCACGCCGAGTTCCCGCCCGGCCTGCCGCTGGTACGTGCTGACCTGGGCCTGGTCGAGCGCGTGCTGACCAATCTGCTCGACAACGCGTTGCGGCATGCGCCCGAGGGTGGCCAGATCGAGGTGCGCCTGCGCGCGACGCAGGACAGCGTTGAGGTGAGCGTTGCCGACGATGGCCCCGGAGTAGCTCCCGCGTTGCGTGCGCAGCTGTTCCAGGCGCCGGCCGCGCTGGGCGCACGGCGTGGCGAGAACGGTGGGCTTGGCCTGCTGATCGTGCAGCGGATCGTGCAGCTGCATGGCCGCCGCATCGAACTGCGTGACAGTGAGCGTGGCGCGCTGTTCGTGTTTGCCCTGCCGCGCGCGGAACCGGCGGCCTAGCAGGTCGTCTCGCTCTCCACGGCACCGCCGCTTTCCAGCGGCAGGTGCAGGCGGATGCAGGCACCGCCCAGCTCCGAATCGGTCACTTCAACGTGGCCGCCATGCTTGTCGGCCACCACCTGCACCAGTGCCAGGCCGAGACCGAAACCGGGGCTGCCCGGGTCCAGCCGCACATAGGGTTGCAGCACCTGGCCGCGCAGTTCGGGCGCAATGCCGGGGCCGTCGTCCTCCACCTGCAGGCACAGCCAGCCGTCGTTGACCGTGCTGGCGATACGGATCTGCCGCCGTGCGTAACGCAGGGCATTGCCGAGCAGGTTGCGCAGCGCCAGTTCCAGCATATGCCGGTTGACGTTGACCAGGCCTGCTGGCGACAGCGCCTGCTGTACCGGCAGCGGCAGCGGTGCGAACTGGGCCACCACGCCACGGACCAGTGCCGCCAGCTGCAGGCGCTGGCGGGTCAGCTGATGGCAGCGACCGAGTGCGGCGTATTCGACGCCGGCATCGGTGAGGTGCTGCAGGCGATCGACGTCGGTGCGCAGGCCACCCAGCGCATCGCGCTGGATCTCGTCGAGTGCCGTGTCCTCCAGGTCGGCCAGGCCGAAGCGCATCCGCGCCAACGGCGTGCGGACTTCGTGCGCCACCGCCTGCGCCAGCACGCGCTGGCTTTCCAGCAGCTGCTGCAGCTGCTCGGCCATGTGGTTGAAGGCATTGGCCAGCGGCCGCACCAGCGCGGTGCCGGCGCGCGGCGCACGCGTGTCCAGCTGACCATCGCGCATCTGCCGGGCGGCCTGGGCCAGCTGCGAGACGTCGCGCCACAGGCGGTAGACCATTACGTACATCGGCAGCGCCACGGCCACCATCAGGATCAGCAGCAGGATCGCCACACCGGACACTTCGCTGTCCTGCCAGCCTTCCTCAGGCAACGCTTCATCCAGTGGCCCCAGCATCACGGCATAGTCGCTGTCGCCGATCCGCTGCAGGCTGCGCATGTGTTCCAGGTCGATCTGCACACGGCCGTTGTTGAACGGCGGTCGCTGGCTGGCCGACAGCGCCTTCTCCGCCTCGGCCAGCGGCACCATTCGCAGGGCATAGGCGAAGTCGGCGTCGAGCCCTCGTGCCAGCGCCGGCCACTGGTCACGTGGTGTTTCCGCGAAGCGTTGCTGCAGCAGCGCATGGGTGCCACGCATCTCGGCCAGCAGGCTGGCTTCGGTGCGGTCTTCCAGCAGCGCATCCCAGGCCCACAGGCCCAGCACGATCAGCAGCAGGTGGGCGACCAGGAAGCCGATGCCGTAGCGCAGGAAGTGGAAGGCGTGGCCGCGCATCGCCGAGTGCGTGCGCTTCATCCCCATGCCGAGCGGCTGAACAGGTAGCCGCGTCCACGGACGGTCTTGATCCGCTCCGGTTGTTCAGGGTTGTCGCCCAGCTTGCGGCGCAGGCGCGAGATGCGCGCATCGATCGAACGGTCCAGGCCGTCAAAGGCGATGCCACGCAGGCCGCGCAGCAGCGCATCGCGGTCCAGGATCTGGCCGGCGTTGCTGGCCAGCAGGAACAGCAGGTCGAACTCGGCCGTGGTCAGCTCCAGCAGGCCGCCCTGCAGGTGCACGTTGCGGGTGGACGGGTCGATGTTCAGCTCGCCGAAGCGCAGGCTGCCGTCGCGCGGTTCGACCCGGCGATGGCGGCGCAGGTGGGCACGCAGGCGGGCGAGCAGCACCCGCGGTTCGATGGGTTTACCGATGTAATCGTCGGCCCCCAGCTCCAGTCCCAGCACCTGGTCGATGTTGTCGGTGCGGGCGGTCAGCACACAGATGATGCCGTCATAGTGGGGCCGGATCTGCCGACACACTTCGAAACCATCCTGGTCGGGCAGGCCGACATCGAGCAGGACCAGGGCCGGCTTCTCGGCCAGGATCCGGGCCACCGCGCGCTCACCACTGCGCTCATGGGCCACCTGATAGCCATGCCGCTGCAGATAGTCGCTGACCATCGTACCCAGGCGGGCATCGTCTTCAACCAGTACGATATCCAGCATTTTCAAGGCCTCCGTGGGCGCAAACGTACCGCCACGGCACGAGCGCGGCGATGCTATCCCAGCCTGCGGGCCGCCCGGATCCCGGGGGCGGGCGCCATTCAGCCGGGGTTGCTGGCGCTCGGGCCGGGCCTCAGGCCTGGCAACAACTTGGCGTCCAGCATAGCTTGTTGCCGTTACAAAACGTTACCTTCGTGATACGTCTTGTGACCATCGCTGACAGCAAAGCGACTGACGCGGGGCAGGTGGGGCGCCGAGCATGGAGTCTCCTCCGCTCCGCGTGCCGTTCCCATGTCGCTCGCCGCCCCCTGCCTGCTGAACCCGTCCCGCCGCTGCCGCTGCGGAGGTGCCCGATGAGCGGCGTGGTCGGGGCCTGGTTGCCGCCCGCCGAGGACGAACATCTGCTGCAGCAGCTGGCACCGATGCTGCGCGCCCTGCAGCAGCGTGGCCGGGGCCGCATCGGTTACTGGACCGACGCCGAGGCCGGCCTCGCGCTGGGCCATTGCCGGGCGCCGACCGATACCCCGCTGCAGCCGCTGAGCTCGGACTGCGGCCGTTACGTGTTGTGCCTGGACGGCCGCCTGTACAACCGCGCCGACCTGCAGGCGCAGCTGCGCGAGCTGCCACGCAGCTGCAGTGACGCCCGGCTGCTGCTGCAGGCGATCGTTGAATGGGGCGTAGAGCGGGCGCTGTCGCGTATCGAAGGCGCGTTCGGTTTCAGTGTTTGGGACCGCGAATCGCGTGAGTTGTGGCTGGCGCGTGATCCGGTGGGCGAGCGGCCGCTGTATTACGGCTGGTTCCAGGGCCAGTTCCTGTTCGCCTCGGAAATGAAGGCGCTGCAGGCCTTCGCCGGCTTCGCGCCGAGCATCGACCAGGATGCGCTGAGCCTGCTGCTGCGCCACGACTATGTGCCGGCGCCGCACACCATCTACCGCGGCATCCACAAGCTGGTGGCCGGCGCGGTGCTGCGCGTCGATCTGGATGACCACGCTGCCGGCGGTTCCAGCCAGGCGGCGGAAGGGGGCGCGCGCTACTGGTGCGCACGCGATGCGATGCAGAGTGCGCTGCAGGAACCCTTGCAGCCGGCGCCGAGCCTGGAACAGGCCACCGACCAGCTGGAAGCGGTGTTGCAGAAGGCCATCGCCGCACGCATGCACTCGCCGCTGGCCTGCGGCGCGTTCCTGTCCGGCGGCACCGATTCGTCGTTGGTGACGGCGATGATGCAGGCCCAATCGACCCTGCCGATCGAGGCATGGACGGTGGGCTTCGACGATCCGGGCCACGATGAGAGCGACTGGGCCACGCAGGTCGCACGCCACCTGGGCGTGCAGCATCACCTGCACCGCATGGACGCGCGCCAGGGCCTGGACCTGCTGCAGCGCCTGCCGCAGGTCTGGTGCGAACCGTTCGCCGACGCCTCGCAGCTGCCGACCCTGTTGGCCAGCGAACTGCTGGGCGCGCGCAAGCCGGTGGCGCTGACCGGTGACGGTGGCGATGAACTGTTCTTCGGTCATCCCAGCTATGGCCGCGCGCTGCGCAATGCGCGGCTGTGCGGTGGCCTGCCGGACTGGGTGCGCGACCTGGCCCGGCGTAGCGGCAACCGCATGAACGTCGAACGTGGGCGCCTTGGTGGCTGGCGCGCGCTGGTGGCCGAGGTTGCCGCCAACGATGTGGAAGGGCATTACCTGCAACGTGTCACCCGCTGGCGGCAGCCGGCGCAGGTGGTGCTGGGCGCACGTGAGCCGATGACGATCTTCCAGCAGCAGGACACTGCGCTGCCGGCCGAGGCGCGCATCCAGCTGTTGGATTTCCGCATGGATCTGGCCGAGGGCATCCTCGCCAAGGTCGATCGTGCGGGCATGGCGGCGGGCGTGGAGACGCGTGCGCCGTTGCTGGACATGGAAGTGGTGCGCCTGGCCTGGCGCCTGCCGCAGCACCTGAAGTACCACGATGGTGAGCACAAGCGGATCCTCAAGCACCTGCTGGCGCGCTACCTGCCGGAACCGCTGGTGTACCGCCCCAAGCGCGGTTTCGGTCCGCCGATGGCGCGCTGGTTGGCCGGCCCGCTGCGCGATTGGGCGGAGGCGCTGCTGGATCCGCAGCTGCTGCGCAACCAGGGCTGCTTCGATGTTGCGCGCGTGCGCGGTATCTGGGAGGCGTTCCTGCGTGGTGAGCGCAAGTGGCACACGCACCTGTGGAACGTGCTGATGTTCCAGGCGTGGCATCAGCATTGGCACGGTGGTCGCGGGCGCTGAGCGGTTTCTGCATCGCGTGCGGCGGATTGAATCATCGTGGCGCGGGGCGGATGCCCTTGCGTACGAATGTCCTCCGGCGCCGGCCGTTGGCCGTCACCTCCCCCTTTACTTCGTACGCAAGGGCCTCCGCCCTGCGTTCGGAGTTCGTCGGCGCCTCGTTGAGAGGCTGCCGCGCGCTGCGCTCTACTCACCGCACGCCGAGCCTCGTCGGGGCGGGCAGGGGTCTGGGCAAAGTAAAGGAGGAGGTGACGGCCACAGGCCGGCGCCGGGGGACATTTGCCCAGACCCCTGCCCACCCCGGCGGGGCCCCTCAGCTCGCAGAGAGTCCAGGCGAAGAAGTGCTTTGGAATCCGAACGCCAGGCAAAAAAAGACCCGGCAGAGGGAGGGATCTGCCGGGTCCGGATTGCGTGGGGGGAGGGACCCACGCAATGAGCGTTGCGTCGCGTCAGTGGTTGTTCGCGTCCGCCGTTGATTCGTTGTAGCCCTGCACCAGTTCGGACCAGGCCTTGCTGGCCTGCAGGCTGAGACCGACCACGTCCTGCTGGGCCTGGCCCAGCCGCTGCAGGTTGTCCTGCCACAGCTGCGCACCCTTGGAGAGCGTCCCGGCCGCGTCGTCACTGCGGGCCAGCTCGCCGAGCCAGCCGCCGGTCGCGGTCAGGTTGCGCTCCATCGCCTTCAGCTGCACCCCGAACATGCTTTCCGCGTTCTCCAACGCCAACCGGTTCGCGCGCGTTGCCGCGGCGGCGAGCTGGCGGGTGGCACACTGAAGCGATCGCTGAAGGCGGTGGCCATGGGACATCAGGGAGTGGCTTGATGCAATGCAGCATACGCCCTTGATGCGGCAATGCAACAAAAATAACAAAGGCGCCCAAGACGCCTCTGAAATACCTTTCAGATCAATGGGTTGATCAGGCTGTTGGGCCGCGGTAACGGCAACCCGAGGTGCAGGTTTCGTGCACGGTGATCTCGCTCAGCGCCGGCAGGCTCGGCTTGAGCTCGTTCCAGATCCACACCGCCAGGTTCTCGCTGGTCGGGTTCTCCAGGCCGGGAATGTCATTGAGGTAGTGATGGTCCAGGCGGTCGTAGATCGGCTGGAAGGCCGCCTTCACGTCACCGAAGTCCATGATCCAGCCGGTCTGCGCGCCGGGTTCGCCCTCGACCTTCAGTTCCACCCGGAACGAGTGGCCGTGCAGGCGCGCGCACTTGTGCCCCGGCGGCACGTTGGGGAGGCGGTGCGCCGCCTCGAGCATGAAGACTTTGAAGATTTCCATGACGCGATTGTACGCCGCAGGTGGCCGGCCAGCCTGAGCGGATGTTGGACTTTCGTGAAGCAAGTCTTTCCATCCGGATGAAGAGATGATAGTTTCTCTTATATCCGTATGAAGAGATGTTATTGGCCGGACCCCGGCCAGGCATGGACTACTGCGGAACTACGTCGCCCTTTCCACCTCCCCCACATCGTCATGCCCAAGCACACCCTGCTCGTGGCGGCCCTGGCCGTCGCTCTGGCCGCGCCTTTGTCCGCCGCCGCCGAAACCTCCGCCGACGCCAGTGGCGAAGCCAGCACCCTGGCCGCCGTGCGCGTCACCGGTTCCAACATCAAGCGCACCGATACCGAGGCCTCCAACCCGGTGCAGGTGATCGGCCGCCAGCAGCTGGAACAGACCGGCAAGGCCACCGTGGCCGATGTGCTGCGCTCGATCTCGGCGAACACCGGCAACGCCAGCAACGAAACCACCAACAACGGCTGGGCCTCCGGCTCGGCCGGCATCGGCCTGCGTGGCCTGTCGCAGAAGAACACGCTGGTGCTGCTCAATGGCCGTCGCCTGGCCAACTACGGCTTCCCGGCCGGTGGCCTGTCCGACACCTTTGTTGATCTCAACGCGCTTCCGCTGGTCGCGGTCGAACGCATCGAAGTGCTCAAGGATGGCGCCTCGGCGGTCTACGGCTCCGACGCCGTGGCCGGTGTGGTCAACATCATCACCCGGCAGAACTTCGAAGGCGCCGAGATCGGCGGCAGCTTCGGCGGCGCCGACCAGGGCGGCCTGCACGAGCAGAACCTGAAGTTCGTCGGCGGCCTGGGTGATCTGGACACCGATGGCTACAACATCCTCTTCAGCCTGCAGGGCTACAACCGCGAACGCCTGGACCAGGACGAACGCAACCTGACAAAGAGCGGCATCTACACCGACAAGCCCGGCGGCCGCTGGAACGGCTGGTCGGCCAAGGGCGCGCGCTACCTGGTCAACGGCGTGTCGGTGCCGATGCTCGATGCCAGCGGCAACTGCCCGGCCGGTACTACCCGCGTCGCCAGCGCACCGATCGACGGCCTGGCCGGTGATACCTGCGGCTTCAACCAGGCGCCGTTCACCACGCTGATTCCCTCGACCAAGCGCTACCAGGCCTATGCCAACGGTACCTTCCGCCTGAACGACAACGTCGAAGCCTTCGGCGAAGTGCTGTACAGCCAGATCAAGAGCACCGCGTGGTTCGGCAGCAGCCCGTTCTTCACCCTGGAGAGCGGCCGCTTCGCACTGAACGCGGACAGTGGCCTGGCCGAACCGGTGTCGTCGCTGCTGCCGGCCAGCAACCCTTACAACCCGTACGGCCGTGCGATCCCGATCGAATACACCTTCTTCGACCTGGGCGGCACCCTCAAGACCAACCGCTCCACGGCCTACCGCGGCGTGTTCGGCCTGCGTGGCACCACCGCGAAGTGGGACTGGGAGGTCGCAGCGTTCGGCGCGCGCAGCAGCGAGCGCGAGAGCATCTCCGGTGGCTTCGCCAACCGCTGGGCGCTGGCCGATGCGCTGGCCACCGGCAGTTACAACCTACTGAACCCGGCCGCCACGCCGCAGTCGGTGCGTGACTCGATCAACATCGCCACGCTGCGTCCGGCCGAATCCAAGCTGCAGGGCATCGATGCCAAGATCTCCGGCAGCCTGGGCCACACCTGGGCCGGCGAGATCGGCTTCGCTGCCGGTGCCGAGTGGCGCCGCGAGAAGCTCGATTCCAACAACCCGTGGCAGATCGACGCCGGCCTGCAGGTGCGCCCGGCGATCGCCGAAGTGCACGGCCAGCGCCAGGTCAGTGCGGCCTACGCCGAAGTGAACGTGCCGCTGGCATCGACGCTGGAGCTGTCCGCTGCCGCGCGCGCCGATCACTACGATGATTTCGGCGACGCGTTCTCGCCGAAGATCGGCCTGCGTTGGCAGCCGCTCGACTTCCTGCTGGTGCGTGCCTCCGCCTCGAAGGGCTTCCGTGCACCGTCGCTGTCGGAAAACTCCAACAGCACCAGCATCGCCTACGGCAGCGTGGTCGATCCGCGTGACCCGGACGTGCCGGGCTCGCGCCAGAACCCCACCTTCTTCACCGTCGGCAACAACGAACTGAAGCCCGAGCGCACCAAGAGCGTGAACTTCGGCGTGGTGCTGTCGCCCTGGGCCAACACCAACCTGAGCGTGGACTACTACCGCATCCAGCTGGACAACCTGGTCGGCACCAACAACACCCAGACCCTGGTCAACGACAACGTGGCCGGCGCGGTGCAGCGCGATGAGCGCGGCAAGCTGCAGGCGGTCTACAACCGCTACCAGAACCTGAGCGAGCTGAAGACCTCGGGCATCGACGTCGAGCTGCGCCAGCGCATCCCGACCGCTGCGCTGGGTGACTTCACCGTGTCCTCGGCCTACACCCACGTGCGCGACTACCGTCGCCCGACCGTGGTCGGCGGCCCACTGGTGGACTACGCCGGCAGCAACCTGGGCGCAACACTGCCCAAGGACAAGGCCACCACCACGCTGGACTGGAAGTACGGCGACTTCAACGCAGCCGTGACCTGGTACTACACCAGCAGCTACCGCCAGGAAGCCAGTACCGCCGCCAAGGCCGTGCAGCAGCGTGTCGGCAGCTACAGCCAGTACGACCTGTACCTGGCCTACACCGGCATCGACAAGCTGACCGTGTACGCCAAGGTGCAGAACCTGGCCGACAAGACGCCGCCGTACGACGCCTCGTTCCCGGGCATCCGCGCGCCGTACGACTTCAGCCAGTACGACCTGCGTGGCCGCTACTTCACGCTGGGCTTCGATTACCGCTTCTGATCCATCCGCCGCGGCCGGTCACCTGAAGGGACCGGCCGCGCGACTGTCTGCCGTTGTGTTCCAGGGGAGTCATCGTGTCCTTGCATCGCCGTGCCGTTCTTCCGTTGCTGCTTGCCGCCGCCACCGCACTGTCCTCGCCGCAGCCGGCGCAGGCACAGAGCGCGTACTTCTTCCCGCAGGTCACCGACGCAGCGGCGTTCGATGCAGCGGTGCCCACGCCGGAGCAGTTCCTCGGCTACCCGATCGGCAGCCGTTACACCCGGCACGACCAGCTGGTGGCGTACTTCCAGGAACTGGCCAGACACTCGGACAAGATCAGCGTGCGCGAGATCGGCCGCAGCTATGAAGGCCGTCCGCTGCTGATCGCCACCGTCACTGCCGCACGCAACCACGCGCGGTTGGAGCAGATCCGCCAGCAGCACGCGACCCTGGCCGATCCGGCACAGCCGCGCAGCGCGGCGGGCGACAGCCCGGTTGTGGTGTGGCTGGGCTACAGCGTGCATGGCAACGAGACATCCAGTGCCGAAGCGGCGATGCTGACGGCGTACTACCTGGTGGCCAACCGCAGTGCCGAAACCCAGCAGTGGCTGCAGCAGGCGGTGGTGCTGTTCGACCCGGCGCAGAACCCGGACGGCCGTGATCGTGCCGCCAACTGGCACAACGCGTGGGCCTCCGATCCGGCTTCGGCCGACCCGGCCGACAAGGAACACGTCGAGCCGTTCCCGCAGGGCCGCACCAACCACTACTTCACCGATCTCAACCGCGACTGGCTGGCCCTGACCCAGCAGGACTCGCGGCCGAAGGTGGAGGTGTTCCACCAGTGGTACCCGAACGTGCAGATCGATTTCCACGAGATGGGAAAGGACAGCACCTACTACTTCGAACCGTCGCCGAAGAGCATGCACAGCCCGCTGATCCCAGCGGCGTCGTATGAATTCAACAAGACCCTGGCCAAGTACCACGCGCAGGCTTTGGATGCGCTGGGCTCGCTGTACTACACCGGCGAGAACTTCGACAACTTCTCGCCGGTGTACGGCTCGACCTATCCTGATTTCCACGGTGCCGTCGGCGTTACCGTCGAGCAGGCCAGCTCGCGGGGCCGCGTGCAGGAGTCGATGAATGGTCTGCTGACGTTCCCGTTCACCATCCGCAACCAGGTGGCTACCGGGCTGGGCACGGTGCGCGGCGCGGTAGCCGAGCGCAGCGGCCTGTTCGACCTGCAGAAGCAGTTCTTCCAGAGCGCGTTGAAGCAGGCCGCACAGCAGCCGGTGAAGAGCTTCGTGTTCGGCGACGCGCATGATCCGGCACTGACCCGGCGCCTGCTGGAACTGTTGCTGCTGCATCGCATCGAGGTGCGCGCGCTGGATCGTGACGTCAGTGTCGATGGCCAGCGCTTCGATGCCGGCAGCGCCTACGTGGTGCCGGTGCAGCAGGCGCAGTTCCGCCTGGTGCATTCGATCTTTGCCGAGACGCCGCCGATCAAGGGCGATGTGTTCTACGGCAGCACCAGCTACGCGATTGCACCGGCCTACGGCGTGGCCTTCGCCGGTAGCCGCAGCCGCATCGACGGCGGCGCACGCGTGGCGGCGCTGCCGGCGGAGCAGGGCACCGTGCTGGGCGGCCAGGCAGGATTCGCCTACGCGATCGACTGGCGCGACTACAATGCCGGGCGCGCGCTGGCCGCGCTGCAGGGCAAGGGCGTGAATGCACGCGCGGCATTCCAGCCGTTCACCACCGCGACCGCGCAGGGCGAGGTCAGCTTCGCCGCCGGCAGCCTGGTCATTCCGGTCACTGGGCAGTCGCTGCAGGGTGCGGCGCTGCTTGAGGCAGTGACATCCGCCGCACGCGAGGCAGGTGTGCAGGTGCACGCGCTGTCCAGTGGCCGCAGCCGCGAAGGCATCGACCTCGGCAGTGACGGCGTCAAGGCGCTGCGCAAGCCTGCGGTGGCACTCGTGATGGGCGAGGGCGTGGCCGCCACCGAAATCGGATCGGCGTGGTTCCTGTTGGACCAGCAGCTGCGGTTGCCGGCCAGCAAGCTGGATCCGCAGCAGCTGGGCAAAGTGCCGTTGGACCGCTACACCACCATCGTGTTGTCCGGTGGTACCTACACCGGCGTCGATGCAACGGCAGTGGCCGCGCTGAAGCGCTGGGTGCAGGCCGGTGGTTCGCTGGTGACCTACGGCAGTGCCTCGAAGTGGGCAATCGAACAGAAGCTGGCCGACGGCGAGAAGCTTGGCAAGGAAGAAGAAACCGCTGACGAGAGCCGCCGTGCATTCGGCGATCAGCGCGACATCGCAGCGATCGAGCGCGTCAGCGGCAACATCCTCAGCGCTGATGTGGATACCAGCCATCCGCTGGCATTCGGTGTGCCGCGCCGGCAGCTGGCGATCAACAAGGAGAACACGGTAACGCTGCAGCCGAGCACGAACCCGTTCTCGACGGTGGTGCGCATCGACACGCCGCCGCGGGTGAATGGCTATCTGTCCGAGCGCAATCGCACGCGGGTGGCGGGTAGTGCGTGGCTGCTGGTGTCGGCGCAGGGGCAGGGCAACGTGGTGTTGTTTGCCGATGATCCGGCGCATCGCAAGTACTGGCACGGGACGGATCGACTGCTGATCAACGCGATCTTCTTCGGGAATCTGGTGAATCCGAGTAAAGCACGGGGTTGAGGCTGCACGCGCTTCAGTTGATATATGGGTGGGGAGGCCGGGCGGGCTGCGCAGGACACGCTGTAAATACGTCCGTGTAAGCTCGATCGGCGCATCCATGCGCCTCACGGTCCTGCGCAGCCCGCCCGGCCTCCCCTCGACAGTTTCCTGCGGGCGCGGACGCATCGAACCCCAAGGCGGGAGCAAGGGCAAAAGCAAAAGCAAAGCCAGGAATTGCGACTTCGGCTTTTGCCTTTGAATTTGAATTTGAATTTGAATTTGAATTTGATCTTTCTTCTCCCGGCTACCCGGCGGGAGAAGAAGGCGCAGGCAATGCTTGAAGCGGATGGGCATGGGGGCAGCGCAGAACCGTTGGCGCCATGGATGGCGCCATCGAGCTTACATGGACGTATTTACAGCGTGTTCTGCGCTGCCCCCATGCCCATCCGCCCTCGGTACTGCCACCGCGTGCTTCATCACCCGGTAGCCAGCAACAAAAAAGGACGGCGCGTCAGCGCCGTCCCTCGATAGCCTTCCCGCGCAGCGGGAAGCACAACAGCTGTCAGCTGGGATCAGCCGGCGCGACCGCCGCCGTTGCCACCCTGGCCGCGGCCACGGCCGCCACCATTGCCGCCACCGCCACGACGCTGGCCCTGACCGGCACCTGCACGCTGCTGGCCATTGCCACCGCCCTCGCGACGGCCGCCACCGGCCTTCTTCGGGCCCGCATGCGCATGGCGCGGTGCATCGCCGTGCGGACGGCGCGCGTGGTTCTTGCGCGGTGCGCGCTCACCGGTTTCGTGCTCGGCCTTGCCCGGCGCGCTGTTGCCCCAGCGGATCGGCGTCTGCAGCTCGAAGCCCGGCACATCGCGGATGTCCATGTCGCGGCCCAGCAGGCGCACGATCGCGCGCAGCAGCTTCACTTCATCCTGCGCCACCAGCGAGATCGCCTGGCCGGTTGCGCCGTTGCGGCCGGTGCGGCCGATGCGGTGCACATAATCTTCGGCCACCATCGGCAGGTCGAAGTTGATCACCTTCGGCAGCTCGTTGATGTCGATGCCGCGCGCGGCGATATCGGTGGCCACCAGCACGGTCACGCGGCCGGCCTTGAAGTCGCCCAGCGCACGCAGGCGCTGGCCCTGGCTCTTGTTGCCATGGATCGCCGCGGTCTTGATGCCCGACTTTTCCAGGAACGTGGCCAGCTTGTCGCTGCCGTGCTTGGTGCGGGCGAACACCAGGGTCTGCTCGCGGCTGTCCTGCGCCAGCAGGTGCAGCAGCAGGTCACGCTTGCGACCGGCATCGACCGGGTGCACGCGGTGGGTGATGGTTTCGGCCACGGTGTTCTTCGGCGTCACCTGGATCTGTTCCGGGTTGCGCATGAACTCCAGCGCCAGCTGGCGGATGTTGTCCTCGAAGGTGGCCGAGAACAGCAGGGTCTGGCGGTTCTGCTTCGGCAGCTTGGCCAGGATGCGCTTGATCGACGGCAGGAAGCCCATGTCGAGCATGCGGTCGGCTTCGTCCAGCACCAGCAGTTCAATGCCGGACAGGTCGATGCTGCGACGCTCGAGGTGGTCGATCAGGCGGCCCGGGCAGGCCACCAGCAGGTCCACGCCACGGCGCAGGATGTCCAGCTGGTTGCCCATGCCAACGCCGCCGTAAATGCAGGCGCTGGGGATGCGCAGGTACTTGCTGTAACCGCGCAGGCTGTCATGCACCTGGGTGGCCAGCTCGCGGGTCGGGGCCAGGATCAGCGCGCGCGGCTTGCGCGGGCCGCTGCGCACTTCCTGCGAGGCGGTGCCCAGGTGCTGCAGCAGCGGCAGGCCAAAGGCAGCGGTCTTGCCGGTACCGGTCTGTGCACCGGCCAGCAGGTCGCGGCCGGCCAGCGCCAGCGGGATCGCCTGCTGCTGGATCGGGGTCGGGTTTTCGTAGCCCTGCTCGGCAAGCGCACGCAGCAGGAAGGGCGCCAGGCCCAGCGATTCAAAAGACATTGAGATTGCTCCAAGTACAAGAAACGCCTGTCCGAACGGACAGACGGGGGCAGATCAAACTGATCGGCTGACTCGGAGCGTTCCCGTGAACCGCGCTGCGAGAATTGGGTGCAGCCGGCACGAAGCGCAGGCTGGAATGCGTGACGAACGGCGTCGGAGTGGGGGCGGGCGAAGAGGGCGGACCCTGGTCGCCGGCGGTCCCGGAGGGAAACGGACGGCCGCTGCAGACCCTGCAAGTCTAAACGATGTTTGAGACTTCACGCAAAAAGGCCTGTTCAGGTAGGGGGGCTCTCTGCAGGGCTGCGCCCTGCACCCGCAGAGGCCGAAGCAACGTCAACGTCAACGTCAAAAGCCGGTTTCCTGAGGGATGCGGGGTGGGTCCGGTTGCGGGGGGCGCTGCAAGTACCCCTCCGTGGCCCGGCCCAGCCGCTGGCGGCTGTGCGTTCGGGCGCTTGCGAAGCGGTGCTTCGCAAGCAAAGCGCCCTCACCCATGTAAGCTCGGTCGCCGCATCCATGCGGCTCACGCCCCCGCAACCGGACCCACCCCACCTTCGAGAGTTTTCCGCGATCTATCGAATCTCATTCGATCAATTTCGATATCTGACGGGTTTCGACGATGAATGATGTGGATGTTCGATCCGTCATCGGGAAATTGTCAGGGGTGGGACGGTGTGGGTGGGCAGGACCGTTGGCGCCATGGATGGCGCCATCGAGCCCCCATGGGTGAGGGCGCTTTGCTTGCGAAGCATTGCTTCGCAAGCGCCCGAACGCACAGCCGCCAGCGGCTGGGCCGGACCCCGGAGGGGGGGGGGTACGGCGTGTCGTGCCCACCCACACCGTGTCCCGCCCAACTCACAGACAACCCAGAGCCGGCTGTTGCTGTTGACGTTGCCCTGGCTTGAAGCAGGTGCAGGGCTGCAAGCCCTGCCGACCCCCCCACTACGGTAGGGTGGGCCGATGCCGCGCTGCAGCTTGGCGTCGACGCAGATTTGATTACACTTGAAACTTGTTTGCCCACGACTCCGGACACCCACCCATGAAGCTTGGTTCTTTGAAGGAAGGCGGCCGCGACGGCACCCTGATCGTCGTCTCGCGTGACCTGCGCCACGGCGTGCGCGCCACCGGCATTGCCGCCACCCTGCAGCAGGCCCTGGAGGACTGGAGCCACATCGCGCCGCGCCTGAACGCCCTGTACGAATCGCTCAACGCGGGCGACGCCGATGGCGTGTTCGACCTGGACCCGCAGGCGCTGGCCGCGCCGATGCCGCGTGCCTATGAGTTCGTCGATGGCAGCGCCTACCTGCCCCATGTCGAGCGCGTGCGCCGCGCCCGTGGCGCCGAGGTGCCGGAGAGCTTCTACACCGACCCGCTGATGTACCAGGCGACCAGCGCCGGCTTCTACGGCCCGCGCGATGCGGTCAAGGTGGTCAGCGAGGACTACGGCATCGACCTCGAAGCGGAAATCGTGGTGATCACCGACGACGTGCCGATGGCCGCTACTCCGGAACAGGCCGCCGGCCACATCCAGCTGGTCGGCCTGGTCAACGATGTCTCGCTGCGCAACCTGATTCCGGGCGAGCTGGCCAAGGGCTTCGGCTTCCTGCAGTCCAAGCCGCGCTCGGCGCTGTCGCCGGTGTTCGTCACCCCCGACGAGCTGAGCGCCGCGTGGCAGGACAGCAAGGTGCACCTGCCGCTGCTGACCCACATCAACGGCCAGTGGTTCGGCGCGCCGGAAGCCGGCGTGGACATGCAGTTCAACTTCGCCCAGCTGGTCGCGCATGCGGCCAAGACCCGCCCGCTGGGCGCCGGCACCATCGTCGGCTCCGGCACCATCGCCAACGAGGACACCAGCAAGGGCGCCTCGTGCTTCGCCGAGCAGCGCGTGGTGGAGACCCTGCGCGACGGCAAGCCGAGTACGCCGTTCATGTCGTTCGGCGACGTGGTCCGCATCGAGATGCTCGATGCCGCCGGCAACAGCATCTTCGGTGCGATCGAGCAGCGCATCGAACAGGCGACCAGGCCCTGAGCAGAGAGGCGGCGATGGAGATCCCGGTCGACGACGGCATCGTGCTGTACACCTACTGGCGATCCAGCGCCGCCTACCGCGTGCGCATCGGCCTGGAGCTGAAGGGCCTGGCCTGGGAAGGCCGGCCGGTGCACCTGGTGCGCGAAGGTGGCGAGCAGCACCTTGACGCCTATCGCGCACTCAATCCGCAGCAGCTGGTGCCAACCCTGCTGCATGACGGGCATGCACTGACCCAGTCGCTGGCGATCCTCGAATATCTGGATGAGCGCTTCCCGCAGGTGCCGTTGCTGCCGACCGATGCCGCCGGCCGTGCGCGGGTGCGCGCGCTGGCCCAGCTGGTGGCCTGCGACATCCACCCGATCAACAACCTGCGGGTGATGCAGTACCTGGAGCGCACCCTGCAGGTGCCTGCCGACGCCCGCACGCAGTGGACCCTGCACTGGATCGCCGAGGGTTTCGCTGCCATGGAGGCAATGTTGGCCAACAGCAGCGCGACGGGCACCTTCTGCCACGGTGACCGTCCCGGCCTGGCCGATATCTGTCTGCTGCCGCAGCTGTACAACGCGCATCGCTTCGGCCTGGACCTGACGCCGTACCCGACCCTGCGCCGTATCGAAGCTGCCTGCCAGGCACTGGACGCCTTCGACCGCGCACGCCCGGAAAACCAGCCCGACGCCGCCTGAAAGGAGAGGGGACGGAGGGGATTAAGTCGTTTGTGCAGTTACGACTTAATCCCCTCCGTCCCCTTTTTGTTGCAATCGGGCCAGATCATCGCGGAACAGCCGGTAGGCATCCTCGCGGCGCGCATCGTCGGTCTGCCGCAACACCCATGCCGGGTGCACCGTGGCGTAGCCGCGGGTGCCGTCCTCGAGGGTGTGCCAGCGTCCGCGGTCGCGTGAGAGGTCGAACCCACGACCAAACACCGAGGCTGCCGCTGTCGCGCCGAGGCACACGATCACCTGGGGCCGCACGCGCGCGATCTCACCCATCAGCCAGGGGCGGCAGGCCTGGATGTGCCGGCTTTCCGGTCGCTTGTGCAGTCGCACCTTGCCACGCCGTTCATGATGGAAGTGCTTCACGGCGTTGGTGAGGTACAGCGCCGCGCGATCGATTCCCAATTCGGTCAGCGCACGGTCCAGTAGCTGACCGGCAGGACCCATGAACGGCTGTCCGCGCAGATCCTCGGTGTCGCCAGGTTGTTCCCCGATCAGCATCATGCGGGCGTCTGCAGGCCCCTGTCCGAACACGGTCTGCGTGGACTGCTCCCACAGCGGGCACTGGCGGCAGGTGCTGGCCTGTCCGCGTAGATTCTCCAGACTGCTGGCATCCGCTGCTGGCATCGCAACACCTGCACGCAGGGGGATCCTGCGCTGCGGTGCCTGCGCGGGACGGTCATGCATTTCCTGTACGCGGTCGGCCGCATCGCGCACCAGGCGTGGCAGCAGCTGGGCCTCCGGCAGGTGGCGCCAGTACTTTGCCGGCATCTCCTGCATCATCATCCGTGTATTGAGTCGCGCCGGATTGAAGATATTGGCGTAGTAGGTCTGCCACAGTGATTCGCGCGCATCCTCGGCCGGGGCATCCTCGCGCCGTGCGCCGGGGCCGAAGGCAAGCGCCTGCCCATCCCATGCGACGCTGCGCGAAGGCGTGAGGATCGCCCAGCGCATGCCGGTGAAGCGGCGCGCGAAGAAGGGCGCGACCCGGTCGACAATGTGGTGCTGTGGCTCAAACCAGGCGATGAACGCATCAGGCTGGCCAGGCACCTCGCGGAAGCGCACGAATGCCTTCATCTTGTGCGTGTCACGGCGGACGGCCTGGGCGAGCGCCGTTGCGCGAAGGACATCGGCGTCGGCGGGGTTGCTCAGCACCGAACGCTCGCCATGGACGATGCGCCACAGCAGGCGATACAGCAAGGCCAGTCGCTGGGGGGCGCGATGGCACAGGCAGGTGGCCGCCAGTTCCAGGAAATCGCGGGGCACGTTGGGTGCACTGGCATCAGCCAGCATCGGCGCCCGCTGCACGGCCGGCGCATCCAGCAACGACGTTTCGCTCCCTTGCAGCCAGTCCAGCTGAGGCGGGGCCACGCCTCGCAGCAACGCTTCGCGCGCAGCATCGCGCCAGGCCTGCAGCGACCACTGCGGGTCCACCCGCAGCGACCAGCGCTGCGCGTCAGGCGGCGGGCGGTGCATCAAACAGCGATCCCTGACGAGGCGGTGGGGCCAACTGCGCGCGCAGCGCCGCCGGATCGTCCAGCGATTTGCGTGGATGGTGGTCAGCCAGCTGCACAAACGGAAGCAGTTTGCTCATCGGTGCCTTCAGGCGTGCTACATCGGCAACCCGCAGGCGACCGTGGCGGCGTGCCATCAGCACCCGTTTCACGTTGCGCACGCCCAGCCCGGGTACGCGAAGCAGCATTTCCTTCGGCGCGCGGTTGAGATCCACAGGAAAGCGCTCGGGGTGACGGATCGCCCAAGCCATTTTCGGGTCGATATCCAGGTCGAGCATTCCGCCCTGGGTGGTGTCGGTGATCTCGTCCACGCCGTAGCCATAGAAGCGCAACAGCCAGTCGGCCTGGTACAGCCGGTGCTCGCGTTGCAGGGGTGGGGGCTGCAGCGGCAGCTGCCGGCTGGCATCGGGAATCGGGCTGAATGCGGAGTAGTAGACCCGGCGCATCCGGTAACTGCCGTACAGGCTGTCGGCGCTGGCCAGGATCTGCTGGTCGTTGGCCCCGTCCGCGCCGACGATCATCTGCGTGCTCTGCCCGGCGGGTGCGAAACGGGGAGGGCGTGGACTGCGGCTGGCCCTCGGCGCCACCGCTGCGGGGGCGTTGCGCGCCTCCTTGGCTTCCTCGATGCGCCAGCGTAGTTCGCCCATCGCGCCGCGTATCGAATGCACCGTCTTCTCCGGCGCCAAGGCGCTCAGGCCGGCTTCGGTCGGCAGTTCCACGTTGATGGACAGGCGGTCGGCATAGCGCCCGGCACTGGCCAGCAGCTCCGGCGAGGCCTCGGGAATGGTCTTGAGGTGGATGTAGCCGGCGTAGCGGTGTTCTTCGCGCAGCTGCCGGGCCACTTCCACCATCTGTTCCATGGTGTAGTCCGCATTGCGGATGATGCCGCTGGACAGGAACAGGCCCTCGATGTAGTTGCGCTTGTAGAAGTCCAGGGTGAGTGCGACCGCCTCGTCCACGCTGAAACGTGCACGGGCTACGTTGCTGGAGACCCGGTTCACGCAGTAGGCGCAGTCGTAGACGCAGAAGTTGGTCAGCAGGATCTTCAGCAATGAAACGCAGCGGCCGTCCGGCGTATAGCTGTGGCAGATGCCCATACCCTCAGTGCTGCCGATGCCGCCACTAGCGCGTGAATCGCGCTTGCCCGAGCCGCTGGAGGCGCAGGAGGCGTCGTATTTGGCGGCATCGGCCAGGATGGCCAGCTTGCGGATGGTTTCCATTGAGGAAACCTACGGATGAGGGGTCTCATTGGATGAGACCGCCCCTGAATTCTTCAGGAAAAGGGGACGGAGGGGATTAAGTCGTAAATGCACTTACGACTTAATCCCCTCCGTCCCCTTTTTCGTGCGGTCAGAAGCCGTGGGTGATGCTTGGCTGCCCGGCCGAGAAATCCGCATACGGGTCGTGCTCGCCGCTGCTGCCTTCGGACAGGCGGAACTTCAGGGCCAGGCCATCGCGCGAGTCGGCCGCGCGCAGCGCTTCCTCCTGCTCGATGATGCCCGCCTTGGCCAGTCGGAACAGGCACTGGTCGAAACTCTCCATGCCTTCCTCCAGCGAGCCTTCCATCGCCGCCTTGATCTCGTGCACCTGGCCGCGACGCAGCAGGTCACGGATCATCGGCGTGTTGATCAGCACCTCGGTGGCCGGCAGGCGACGGCCCTCCTTGTTCTTCACAAGGCGCTGGCTGATCACCGCACGCAGGTTCAGCGCCAGGTTCATCAGCACGTTCTTGTGCGCGCTTTCCGGGAAGAAGTTGAGGATGCGCTCGATGGTCTGGTCGGCGTTGTTGGAGTGCAGGGTGGCCAGGCACAGGTGGCCGGTTTCGGCGAAGGCGATCGCCGCCTCCATCGTTTCCGCATCCAGGATCTCGCCGATCAGGATCACGTCCGGCGCTTCACGCATCGCGTTCTTCAGCGCGTTGTGGAAGGCATGGGTGTCCAGCCCGACCTCGCGCTGGTTGACGATCGACATCTTGTGCTTGTGCAGGTACTCGATCGGATCCTCGATGGTGAGGATGTGACCGGTGGTGGTGCTGTTGCGGTGGTCGATCATCGACGCCAGCGAGGTGGACTTGCCGGAACCGGTGGACCCCACCACCAGCACCAGCCCGCGCGGGGTCATGATGACGTCCTTCAGCACCTGCGGCAGGTTCAGCTCCTCGATGCTCGGGATGCGGCTGCGGATGGCGCGGATGACCATGCCCACTTCGCCGCGCTGCTTGAACACGTTGACGCGGAAGCGCCCGGCATCGGGCAGGGCGATGGCCATGTTGAGCTCCAGCTCGCGCTCGAACTGCGGCACCTGGCCTTCGTCCATCAGCGAGTAGGCGATCTTCTTGACCATGCCCGGCGGCAGGCCGGTGTTGCCCAGCGGATAAAGCTTCCCCTCGATCTTGATGTAGACCGGTGCTCCGGTGGTCAGGAACATGTCCGAAGCGTTCTTTTCGGTCATCAGCTTCAGGAAGTAGCCGATATCCATTGCGAATTTTCCCCAACGAAACGGCCGACGCCCGTTGCCAGCACGGTGTCGGCTTGACGACAATGGCCGTGAACCGACAACCGGTACGGCCTCCCCAATGAAACGACTTAGCTTCGCACGAATGCGCCATGGCCTGTATGTGATGGCGTTTGCATTCGCACTGTCTGCCCCCGCCTGGGCGCAGGACGGCGCACTGGAACTGGCCCAGGCCCGGCAGGCGGTCGACAAGGCCACCCAGGCCGACGCCGACCAGTACGCCCCGGACCTGATCGGGCTGGCCCGGCAGGGGCTGGAACAGGCCCAGCGTGCTGCCGGCGACCGCCGCGAGCGCAAGAACGCCCCGGCGATCGCCCTGCGCGCCGCTGCCGATGCCGACCTGGCCCGCGCCCGCAGCGAGGAAGCCACCGTCACCGCGCAGCTGCAGCTGCGCCGCAACGAGGTCAACCAGCTGCAACGCCAGCTGTCCACCGGGGAGGACCGCCGGTGAAGCCGATGACTGCCGCAACCCTGGCTGCCCTGCTGACGCTGCCGACCCTGGCCCTGGCCGCCGACAACCCGATGGTGGCGCAACTGAGCCAGCGTTTGATGGCCATCCAGGCCAATCCCGACACGGCTGAGCTGGGCGCCTTCGAGCGCATGCAGGCCCAGCAGGCCATCGCCACCTTGGACAAGGCCAAGCGCCGCGACCAGGAGCTGGCCACCTACCTGGCCGAGCGCCGGGTGGAGATTGCCGAGACTGCCGTGCGTGCCGCATTGGCCGCGCGTGAGGTCGATCGCCTCGAGCGCACCCGCAGTGATCTGCTGATCGAGGCCAGCCGCCGCGATGCCGCCCGTGCCCGCCAGGAGGCCGAGCAGCTGCGCATGCAGGCGCAGATGCAGGCCGAGGAGGCTGAGCGCCTGCGCCAGGCCGCCGAGGCCGAGACCCTGGCCCGCCAGGACGCCGAGAATGCCCTGACCAGCGTGGCCGGCAAGCAGCAGCAGCGCCTCAGCGCCGCCCAGCAGAACGCCGCCAAGCTGGCCCGCGAGGAAGCCGAGCTGGTATCCGGGCAGAAGCTGCCGGGCTCGAAGTTCGATGGCCGTGGCGAAGTCTTCACCTTCAATGGTGACGCATTTGCCGCTGGCGCCTCCAGCCTGTCCGGTGGGGCCCGCAACCAGGCCAAGGCACTGGCCGAGTACCTGAACATCGGCAAGAAGGGCCGCCTGCGCATCGAGGCCTATGACAGCGCCAACGGGGTCGGTCAGAAGCGTGCCGAGGCCCTGCGCGATGCCCTGGTCGCGGCGGGTGTCGCGAGCAACCGGATCCAGCTCAGCGGCAAGAAGGCGGCGTCCACCCGGGCACGCTCGGCCGAGGTCATCATCGCCCCGTAATTGCTTGATATTGTTTGTTTTTCGTTGCGATGAGCATTCAGCCTGAACCCCGCCCCGGCGGGGTTCGGTCTTTTTGCCGCAGGGGTCTTGTACCCCGCCTTGAGCAGGCGTAGGGTCAATCGTCCGGGACGCAATGCCGCGGACCGGACGATGGGAGGGCCGGGCCGATGCAAACAGGGCGCGAACCGCAGCAGATCGACGTGCGCAGGCCAGTGCCGCAGGTCGTTGCAGGCGTCCAGGTGGCCATCGACCGGCGCTCCTCCATGAACAACGCCCCGTGCCTTGCGGCCGGGGCGTTCGTGTATCTGTCGAAGGAGGTCCATCATGTTTGAAGATCAGCCCCAGAGCGAGATCGACGCCCGTCGCGCGCGTGATCCGGAGTTCAGGGCACTCCATGACCAGCACCGCAAGTTGAACAAGAAGTGCATGGACGCGGAGTTGGGTGTACTCCCGATCGATGATGTCACCCTGGGTCGCATGAAGCGCGAGAAGCTGCTGGCCAAGCAACGACTTCTGCGAATGTACGAAACACCGCTCCCAATGACGTCCCCCACGCTTTGACGCACCCCGTCACGCCCGGAACGGCGTGACCCGGCCATCGATGGCCCCGCCGGGCGCTCCTGCCCCGGCATCGCGGCACCGCCGATGAGGCGGCCGCGCCAAGGCACCACAGGCCGTGGTGCCTTGGCCTGCAGGCACAACTCACCGATGCGGGCGGTACCGGTCTCCTCGTCGATCCGGGGCCGTCCGCATCTCTTTTTTACGGTGGACAGGCTGCGGCCCTGCCGACCTGACTTTCATCGCCATCCGTCGGATAATCATCGGTCCGGCCCTGTGCGGCGCGAACCGAAAGTCCTCCGAATGCCCATCCATTCTTCCGTCCTCGAACTCATCGGCCAGACCCCGATCGTCAAGGCCCAGCGCCTGGACACCGGCGTCTGCGAGCTCTACCTGAAGCTGGAGAGCGCCAACCCGGGCGGATCGATCAAGGATCGCATCGGCCTGTCGATGATCGAGGCGGCGGAAAAGCGCGGCGACCTGAAGCCCGGTGCCACCCTGGTCGAGGGCACGGCTGGCAACACCGGCCTGGGCCTGGCGCTGGTGGCCCAGCAGAAGGGCTATAAGCTCATTCTGGTCGTTCCCGACAAGATGAGCCGGGAAAAGATCTTCAATCTGAAGGCGATGGGCGCCGAAGTGCGCCTGACCCGCTCTGACGTGGCCAAGGGCCATCCGGAGTACTACCAGGACCTGGCCAAGACCATCGCCGAGCAGACCCCGGGCGCCTACTTCATCAACCAGTTCGGCAACCCGGACAATCCGGCCGCGCATGAATTCGGTACCGGCCCGGAAATCCTCGAGCAGATGGGCGGCGACCTTGACGCCATCGTGTTCGGCTGCGGCAGCTCCGGCACCATGACCGGCCTGTCGCGTGCCTTCGCCAAGCTGTCGCCGAAGACCGAGCTGGTGCTGGCCGATCCGGTCGGTTCGATCCTGGCCGAGTACATCAACGACGGCAATCTGAACGACAAGTCGGGCAGCTGGCTGGTGGAAGGCATCGGCGAGGACTTCCTGCCGTCGATCTCCGATTTCAGCCGCGTCAAGAAGGCTTATGCCATCAGCGACGCCGAGAGCTTCCACACCGCACGCGAACTGCTGGGCAAGGAAGGCATCCTGGGTGGCTCGTCCACCGGCACCCTGCTGGCCGCCGGCCTGAAGTACTGCAAGGAGCAGACCACGCCGAAGAAGGTGCTGGTGCTGGTGCCGGATACCGGCAACAAGTACCTGTCGAAGATGTACAACGACTACTGGATGCTGGACAACGGTTTCCTGCAACGCCCGCAGCACGGCGACCTGCGCGACCTGATCCTGCGCCCGTACGGCCAGCGCGACACCGTGGTGATCGGTCCGAACGACCTGCTGACCACTGCCTACCAGCGCATGAAGCTGTACGACGTATCGCAGCTGCCGGTGATGGACGGCGAGCAGCTGGTCGGCATCGTCGACGAAAGCGACGTGCTGCTGCACGTGTATGGCGATGAGGCACGCTTCCGCGACACCGTCGCCACCGCGATGGTCAGCAAGCTGGACCGGCTGGACGTGAAGTCGCCGATCGAGGCGCTGCTGCCGGTGTTCGACCGCGGCCAGGTGGCGATCGTGATGGACGGCGACACTTTCCTGGGCCTGATCACCCGTATCGACCTGCTGAACTATCTGCGCCGTCGCGTGCAGTAAGCCGCTGATCGCCGACGTTCACTGCTGAATCCTGGTTTATCCGCGTCAAAGGTCGTTAAGGCCGCGCTGGTAGACTTCCGCACCTTCGATGGCGCCGTGCGTCGGCGCCCCTCAGGAAAGAACATGTCCAACGCAACTTCCCAGGATCGCGCCCTGGCCCTGGCTACCCTGGCCATCCACGGTGGCCAGTCGCCCGACCCCAGCACCGGCGCGGTGATGCCGCCGATCTACGCCACCTCGACCTACGCCCAGTCCAGCCCGGGCGAGCATCAGGGCTTCGAGTACTCGCGTACCCACAACCCGACCCGCTTCGCCTATGAGCGTTGCGTGGCGTCGCTGGAAGGCGGCACCCGCGGCTTTGCCTTCGCTTCGGGCATGGCGGCCAGCTCGACCGTGATCGAGCTGCTGGACGCCGGCAGCCATGTGGTGGCAATGGACGATATCTACGGCGGCAGCTTCCGTCTGTTCGAGCGGGTGCGTCGCCGCACCGCCGGGCTGGACTTCAGCTTCGTCGACCTGACCGATCTTGCGGCGTTTGAAACCTCCATCACGCCGAAGACGAAGATGGTGTGGATCGAGACCCCGACCAACCCGATGCTGAAGATCGTCGACATCGCCGCGGTCGCTGCCATCGCCAAGCGCCATGGCCTGATCGTGGTGGTCGACAACACCTTCGCCTCGCCGATGCTGCAGCGTCCGCTGGAACTGGGTGCGGACCTGGTCCTGCATTCGGCCACCAAGTACCTCAACGGCCATTCGGACATGGTGGGCGGCATGGTCGTGGTCGGCGACAACGCTGAACTGGCCGAGCAGATGGCCTTCCTGCAGAACTCGGTGGGTGGCGTGCAGGGCCCGTTCGACAGCTTCCTGGCCCTGCGTGGCCTGAAGACCCTGCCGCTGCGCATGAAGGCGCACTGCGCCAATGCGCTGGCCCTGGCGCAGTGGCTGGAGAAGCACCCGGCCGTGGAAAAGGTGATCTACCCGGGCCTGCCGTCGCACCCGCAGCATGAGTTGGCCGGCAAGCAGATGGCCGGTTACGGTGGCATCGTTTCGATCGTGCTCAAGGGCGGTTTCGAGGCGGCCAAGCGCTTCTGCGAGAAGACCGAGCTGTTCACCCTGGCCGAGTCGCTGGGCGGCGTGGAAAGCCTGGTCAACCACCCGGCGGTGATGACGCATGCGTCGATCCCGGTGGCGCGCCGCGAACAGCTGGGCATCAGCGACGCGCTGGTAAGGCTGAGCGTGGGTGTGGAGGATCTGGGGGATCTGCAGGTGGATCTGGAACGGGCGCTGGAGGCTGCCACCGCATGATGGGCCGGCGCATCGAATTGATGCTGAGCCTGACCGGCCGTGACATCAAGAAGAAGTACAAGGATTCGCTGCTGGGTGCGCTATGGGGCGTGCTTGTGCCGCTGATCATGCTGGCCATCTATACGATCATCTTCTCCACAATCTTCAGTGCGAAGTGGAAAGGCATCGAAACCCATACGAAGGTTGACTACGCTGTCCTGCTGTTCATCGGATTGATCGTCTACAACTTCTTCGCTGAGTCGCTTACGCGTGCGCCCACTGCGGTGCTCAGTAATCCGAATCTGGTGAAGAAGGTGGTGTTCCCGCTGGAGGTGCTGCCGCCGGTGGTGGTGCTGTCTTCCCTGTACAACGCAGGTGTGGCGACGGTGGCGCTGGTGGCGTTCCTGCTGTTCAGCAGCTTCGGGCTGCATTGGCAGGTCGTGCTGCTGCCGCTCCTGATCGTGCCATTGCTGGCCCTGACCATGGGCGTGACCTACCTGTTCGCCTCCCTGGGCGTGTTCTTCCGCGACGTGGATCAGATCGCCGGGTTGCTGGCGCGGGTGCTGCAGTACCTTACTCCCGTGCTGTATCCGTCGATCATCTTTCCCGAGGCCATCGGCAACTGGATGCGCCTCAGTCCGCTGGCCATCTATGTCGAGCAGACCCGCGCGCTGATCGTAACCGGCACCTTGCCTGACTGGGGGCACTACGCCTGGGCGGTGGGCTGGTCGGCAGGGATCTATGTCTTTGGTTACTGGTGGTTCCAGCGGACCCGGAGGGCCTTCGCCGATGTCGTCTGACAATCTGGTTATCGACATCGAGAATGTCAGCAAGGTCTTCAATATTTTCGACAAGCCGTCGGATCGCCTGCTGCAGATGCTGCTGCCCCGGCTTGGCCGTGTGCTGCCTGGCAAAGGGGAATGGTCCTCTCGTCAGCGCGGGCGCGAATTCTGGGCGCTGCGCGACGTCAGTCTGAAGGTGAAGCGCGGTGACGCGGTGGGCATCATCGGACGCAATGGTTCAGGCAAGTCGACCCTGCTGCAGATCATCGCCGGCACGCTGGCCCCCACCACCGGCTCGGCGCAGGTCAATGGTCGTATCGCCGCGTTGCTGGAGCTGGGCAGCGGCTTCAATCCAGACTTCACCGGGCGTGAGAACGTCGTTCTCAATGGCATGATCCTGGGCCTGACCGAGCGCGAGGTGATGCAGCGTTTCGATGCCATCGCCGCCTTCGCCGACATCGGCAACTTCATCGACCAGCCGGTGCGGACCTACTCCAGCGGCATGATGCTGCGACTGGCGTTTGCAGTGCAGACTCAGGTGGAGCCCGACATCCTGATTGTCGATGAGGCCTTGGCGGTGGGTGATGCGCTGTTCCAGAAGCGCTGTTTCCAGCAGATGGAGGCGCTGCGTGCAAACGGCTGCACGCTGCTGCTGGTGTCGCACGATCAGGAGTCGATCCGTACGCTCACGGACCATGCCATCCTGCTTCGTGACGGCACCGTGCGCGTGGCCGGCCCGTCTTCGGAGGTCGTGTTGGAGTACCGCAAGCAGCTGCACGACGATGAGCGCGATTACTACGCATCCATCAGTGCCCAGCACCTGCAGCACGCCAGGCAAACCATCGAGGCACAGTCGGATGCCGACCCGGTGGCCGAGCCTGCCGAGCACGGCGGTTCGCCTGTGCTAGGGGTGCGCAGTGACAAGCTGTCCTTCGGTGACTTCGACTGCGTGGTGGAACATGTGCGGGTGCTGGACACCGACGGCAACGAATGTGCGTACTTCCTTCCGCGCGAACGCGCGATCATCGAGGTCACCGCGCGACCGACGCGGGCCATGGATAAACTGAACGTCAATGTCCGCCTGCGCAACAAGGAAGGCGTGAAGCTCTATTCATGGGGAACCCTGAATCAGGATGTCAGCCAATGGACCGAGCAGGGCAGTGAACAACCGGGTGTATGGGGGACCACGTTCCCCGCCGATGAGCCGTTTGTTGTGAGATTCGAATTCGACTGCGCTCTGGGTGTCAATTTCTACGAGGTGCAGGTTTCGGTTTCCGAGGAGCTCGAGCGTTTTGGCGGTGCCCAGCGCATGCTGCACTGGCGGGACGAGGCTGCGTTCTTCCAAGTCGGGATGCGGCAGAAGGAATACACGTTTGGTGGCGTCTGCGACCTCCGCATGCGCGCAACTGTCGCCACCACCCCTTGAACGAAGAAGGCACTGCAATGGATATGACTCCATCCCTTTCGAACACTGCCCTGACACCCGCTGCGGCGCGGGTCGCAGTTGAGCGGCTGCGTTCCTGGTTGCCTGCAGGCGCGGTAGCACTACGCGGCGACGTACCTTCGGCGTTGTTGCAGGGGCTTCGCCAGACTGGCATGACGCTGCAGGATGTCGGTCACGGCGCCGCGTCGGGCGTCATCGTGCTTGAGCAGGGGGATGTGGGCCACGCGAGCGAGAGAATTTCAGCACTGCTGTCGGACATCGCAGGACCGGTTTGCCTGGTGATTGTGGGTGATGCTGCCTCCACTTCCAGCCGTGCTGCCTGGGAAGCGGCAATCATCAAGACGGAGTGGCGGAAGCATCCACTCAATGAGCGGGTGGCGCCTTATGGTGAGCTGGATCGAGTCACCGGCTTGCTGATGATTGCCTTCGAACGTGTGCCTGCTGCTGCTTTGGCGGTCTATCCGCTGAAGGCGCTCGAAGAAGAACGGGATCTGCACACCGACATGACGCGTGAACCCGGCCGTCGCTCCGACGCGCACATGACGCGGTACGCGCAGGCAGCACAGTTCATCCGCCCCGGGGACCGGGTTGTCGACGTGGCCTGTGGACTGGGCTACGGCTCCTATCAGTTGGCGCACAACAGTCATGCCGCCTCGTTCATCGGCCTTGATGCCAGCGAGTATGCGGTGGACTATGCCAACGCCAATTTCGCACCGGTTTCGCCTGTGCCAACTACGTTCGTGGTGGGCGATGCACAGGATCTGACCGGAATGGCCGACGGGTCTGCTGATTTCGCGGTATCCGTGGAAACCCTGGAGCATCTGCCGGAGCCGGATCGGTTGTTGTCCGAGCTGCACCGAGTGTTGTCTGCACGTGGGCGCGTGTACGCCAGCGTACCCAATGACTGGTCGGACGAGACCGGCGAAGATCCCAACCCGTTCCACTTCCATGTTTATGACTGGCCGCGGCTGGTGGCGCAGTTCGAACGCAATGGTTTCGAGATCGAGAAGGCGTGGCTGCAGGATGCCGGTGGTGGTCAGAAACGCCACCTTGTTGCGCGCTCGATGCTGGAGATCGACCCTCTCCAGGGTCCCGTGTGCGATGGCGAATGGTTGCTGGTGTTGGCGCGCAAGGCGGGTGCTTTCTCCGAAGGTGTCTCCTGTCCTTTGCAGGAAATTCAGGTCCTGATTGCAGAGGGTCGCCGTGGCGATGCACTGGACCGGCTCGATGCAATGCACGGTGACGAAGATGCGTTGTTGCGGGGGGCGTCCCACGCACTGTCCGCGATTCTGAACGTGGTCGATGGGAATGACGAGCAGGCTCGAGTCCATTGGCAACACGTGCGGACAGCTGCTCGCGAAGCGCTGGCCTCTGGTGCCGATGACGCTAGAGCGGCGGGACTATTGCACCTCGCCTCCGAACGTATGACCGACGACACTCCGGCGAGCCCGGGTGCATTGCAGAGGTTGCTTGAGTCGCATCCGCTGGTCATGGCGGAATTGCTCGGTACATCGGCTGTCCTGCCATCGGACGAAGATGACCGAGCGATTACTTCGGGTCCCGGCGATGGAGCCGAACAGATCAATCTGGGGTCCCGTGAGGTGCGCCAGTTGATGGATGCCAAGCAGTGGCTGGACGGCAAGTACCACGAGCACATGCAACGCATCAGCGAGCTTGAGCAGTACACTGCGGAACTTGAAGCCGCCCGGCAATGGCTGGATGCGCAATATCATGCGTTGTCGGCCGAGGTTCGACGACTGTCCACCGACGCCGCATCGCACGCCGGTGGCAACGGATAACCGCGACGATGAGTGACTCCTCTCCATGCGTTGCCGCTGCCACGTTGGATGCCCAACTGGCAGAAGATCTGGCCGGATATTGCCTGCGAGCGGTCGGCCCCAGCCGAGTCTGCCTGCGAGGACAGGAACTGGCTGCGATGGCGGCCCCGCTGCGTGCCGCGGGCTGCGACGTCGTGGAAGATGCACGAGGGGTTTTTAGTTTGCCTGGTCGAAGCTTGGGTATCGCTTGGGCAGGTGATGCGGTCGAACGCTCGTCCGCCCTTGACTGCACGCTGGATTCGCTGGTGCTGATTGGTCCGGCAGAGTGCTCGCAGGAGCTGGCCGACTGGGTCAAGCAGGCGGTCGCACAGGGTTGGCAGATGCATCCGGCCACCTATGCACTGGAAGGTGCACCTGCCGGTGCAGCGGTCCTGACCCTCAGCCGGAAAGGCGTGCATTCCTTGCAGCCGAGCGTCGACCTTAAGGCCAGCTACCATGGCTTGGCCGCCGCACTGGTGCGGCCTGGTGATGCGGTGATCGCGACGGACGCAGGCGATCGCGGCCTCTGGCGCATCGTGCAGCAGCATTCACGCTGTCGCTGGCTCGGCGTGGTCATGGAGCCTGCACTGGAGCTGGAACTGGAACCAGGCGTGGAATGGCTGGAGCCTTCGGCATGGCGACAGAACGCACAGCCGGTCGATGTGGTGATCACAAGCGTAGATCACGAGCATTCGGACCTGAGTGTTTGGTTACAGCACGTGCAGGCGGTGTTGGCCCGTAGTGGCCGCCTGGTCGTAGCGATCCCGCTTCACGATGGACGTAGCGCCCAGGCTCGTGCGCTGATGGACGCGATGGAACAACAGGGCCTCGTCATCGATCGTGCATGGTGGCAAGGTCTGAATCATCCGGCAGGTCTATCCCAGTTCGTGGAAGTTCCGCGCGATGCTGACGATCACCTGGTCCTGGATCCAACCATTACCGCAACGGCGGACCTGCTGGTGTTGATGGCGGTCAAGATCAATGGACATGGCGTCATTCGCGATGCCTCCTTGCAGGCGCCGAACATCATCGCATTCCAGCGTGACTACCTTGATGCGAGCCTGGTCCGCCTGATCGTCGCAATGGGGCTCCGCCTGGAATCTGCAGGCCTGCGCAGGCAGTTGGCTGACAGGGTGCTCCGCGAGTGCCCTGATACGTCTGCCGACTATGGCGCTGCGCTCTGCGTGCTTCTGTATGACACCACCGCATCGGGTGGCGACAAGCGAGATGCGTTGCTTGCTGCTGCCAAGCGCTACATGGACCTGCCCGTTGCCAACCCGACAGTGTTGCGCTGGCAGGTCTCACTGGCCTTCGCCGCTGCGCTCCTCCATCAAGCAGATGGCGAGCTGTCATTGGCAGCAGACTGCTACACGCGCGTCCTCGCGTTCGATGTACTGCAGTTCAGCCCGTTGCTGGGAACCAAAACCACTGCTGCGGCTGTGCGCCTGGGCTGGATACGATTCGGCCAGGGCGATGTGGCGGCTGCTCGCGAGGCATGGGCGCGCGGGCTGGATGAGGCGCGTCGGTTGTCTGCTCAATCTCTTTGGAGAGAGGTGGTCGGCAATGCCGATGCGCCTGAAACGTTTGCGCTTCCGGAACTTGCGGCAGTTATGGACGAGGCGGGCTGCCTCGCATCGGCACTGCGCCTGACAGCTGAAGTCCCGCTGCGGCCCGGCCTTGCCTGGCAATGGAGCAACCGTTCCTGGCGGACGCAGTTGCACGAACTCCGCAGCCAGCAGCAACACTCCAAGCTGTGGCTGGAGCAATTGCAGGATGCGAAGGATTGGCTGGATGGCCAGTATCATCAGTTGACGGCAGCACTGGAGCAATCACGGCAGGTGATCGAGGCAGCCCAGTTGCAGAAGGATCTCCTGGACAAGGAGATTGCAGGTATTCGTGCGGCCTTCCACCTGGCGCACCAGCACGCGGAGGCCAGGCAATCGGCATTGCAGGGTGAGCTTCGCCAGGCCCAGGCGGAGAACGCGGACCTGTTGGATCTCTACACCCGGCAGCAGGCGGTGCATGCACGCTTGGAGGCGTCCGCGCGCACGCTGGCGGCAGCGACCGGCGTGGTCATGGGGAACGCGCCGCAGCCGTGCCTACCGGCCGAATCGCTGGCGGCGGAGATGTCCCGGCTGGCCGAGGCACTGGAACGCTTGCCGATGAAGCGCATGGTGCGAGCGATGCTGCGTGCGCTGACCTCGCTGCTCCGGCGGAGGTGAGCCCATGGCACCGGGCCTGAGTGTTGTAGTCACCTTCCACAAGGAGGGTCTGTTTGCCCACGCGGCATTGTGCAGCTATCTGAAGTCGCGTGCGGACGCCCGCCAGGCGGGGATCGACGTGGAAGTCGTGCTTGTACTGGACAATGCAGATACAGAGACCACGGCGATCATTCGAAACCATCCCGATCTGGAGGGCGATGAGCTCATCATCGAGGTTGCCGTGGGGGATGCTGCACTCGCCCGGAATCTCGGCCTGGCGCGCGCGCGCGGTATTCATGCTTGCACGTTGGATGGTGATGACCTGATCAGCCGCGAGTACTTCCAGCGTCACATGGCCTTTGCGGTCGGCCTGCCTGAGCGCACGATCCTGCATCCGGAAGTGGTCGTCAGCTTCGGTAGGGACAACTTCTTCAGCTGGCAGCTGGACCAGGACTCCACGTACTTTTCCGCCGACATGCTGATCTCCGAGAACCCATGGGTCAGTGCGGTGTTCGCACGACGCGATGTGTTTGCTGAGGTTCCCTATGTCGGGTGTCGCCCGAAACAGACCGGTTTTGGCTATGAGGATTGGCATTGGAGTTGCCAGTCCGTGGCCGCGGGCTTCCGGCATGTGACCGTGCCGGAGACAGCCTACTTCTATCGGTTGAAGCAGAGCGGCTCGGTCAACGCGACCAGCAGTGAGCTGCAGGTCGTCATGCCGCCAAGCGACCTTTTCGGTCGTTGGGAGGATGCATGATCGGGCGGCTGCTGGCTTTGCTGCGTCGCGTGAGCTTTCGACAGCTCCTGCGTGATCCGCGCGCTGAACTGGGACGCATCCTGGGCGGAGTGGGCAGGCGGCTGGAGAGCACGGGTAAACGCATCAGTCATGCGCGCCGTGAGATGCCCGCGTGGCTGGAGGGTGAGATCAACGCGCTGGCGCACTTCGAGCCAGAGCTGCTTGGACCGGAAGGTTGCGGTGTCCACTACAGGCACTATGGCGTCCCCGTCGATACCCGGGCAGGAGCGTTGTATCGCGAGCTGGCTGCAGCCGTGGGCGCCCGTCGCGCCACGCACGTGCTGATCGTGCCGTGGCTTGTGCGGGGTGGTGCTGACCGCGGAGCTTTGTATCACCTGAAAGCGTGGGTCGAGTCAATGCCGGCGGCCAATGTTCTGGTGATCCTGACCGAAGACATCAATTCGCCTTGGCTGGATCGCATTCCTGCCGGCATCAGGGTGTTGCATTTCGGGCGGATGCTGGGGCCGATGGGAATGCCGGGCAGGGTGCAGTTGTTGACCCGGCTGCTGGTGCAGATGCAGCCGAAGGTCATCCATGTCATCAATTCCCACGTTGCATGGGAATCCTTCAGGCTGCATGGATTGGCATTGCGCCAAGCGTCGCGGCTGTTCGCCTCGCTTTTCTGCGATGACCGTAACAACGATGGCGTGCCCGTCGGCTACGCACGCAGCTATCTGCGTGAGTGCCGTACGCACCTTGCGGGGGTGTTCTGCGACAACGACGTATTCCCGGACCTGTGGGTGCAGGAACTCGGTGTGCCGCGTCAATTGTTCACGGTCCTTCGTTTTCCCTATGACCGCACGGTTGTCCGCAAGGATGATGATTTTGGGATCGACGGCGCTCCCCGGATCCTGTGGGCGGGGCGTTTTGATCGACAGAAGCGGCCGGATGTCCTGCTGGCCATTGCGCGGACGATGCCGTCAGTGCCTTTCGATGTGTACGGTGTATCTGAGTTGGGCCGCGTGCATCCGGCGATCAGTGAACTGCAGAGGCTGCCGAATGTGAAACTGCATGGTTCATTTTCGCGGTTCGAGGATATTGCAGGGAAGGCCCATGCGGCCTACCTGTTCACCTCCTCATGGGAAGGGGTGCCGACGATACTGTTGGACGCCAGTGCTGCCGGTTTGCCCATTGTTGCCCCTGCCGTGGGCGGTATCGTGGACCTGATCGATCGTTCCATCCTGGTGGACACATCGGATGACGTTGCGGCGTATGTGGAGCAGTTGCAGCAACTCATCGATAGTCCGGCGCTTCGCCGAAACCGCCGGGAGCAGCAGTACGCCGCATTGGCGGTGGGGCGTGGCTGGGGCGACTTTGCCGGCGTGCTGCGTGAGATTCCCTACTATCTTCCGGGGGCACCGGCGACGTTGACCCATAAAAAAGGACGCTCATCGTGATTATTGGACGTGGACTGGTTGCCACGGCCTTCGTGGACGACTGGCTGCAGGATGAGACGACGATGATCGTCGCTGCCGGCGTGTCGAACTCGGCCGAAACAGAGCGCGCCGCATTTGCGCGCGAAGAGCGCATGCTCGACGAGGTGCTTGCAAGCAAGCAGCTGCGGCGGATTGTCTATTTCGGCAGCTGCGCGGTCGGCAACCCGTCGGAACGGCAGACCCCGTATCTACAGCACAAGGCGGCAATGGAGGCTCGCATTCTCGCCGACGCGCGTGGACAGGTGTTCCGCCTCCCGCAGGTGGTGGGGACGGGCGGCAATCCGCATACCCTGACCAATTTTCTGTGTTCGAGGATACTTTCGGGCGAGCCCTTCGACGTGTGGGCTCGGGCGGAACGTAATCTGATCGACATCCAGGACGTGGCGACACTTGGCACCCATGTGCTGCGCCATCGGGACCAGTACCCACCGATGATGTCGCTGGCCGATGTCTGCTCCACCAACATGCTGGCGATCGTGCGTTGCATGGAGGGCGTACTTGGGCGGCAGGGCAATTACCGGGTTCTGGACCAAGGCGTAGCGTTCCCGATTGAAACAGCGGATTGCGAGCGTGCGGCGCAGGCATGCGGCGTCCCCCTGGGTCCCGGATACATGCGGGCGCTGATTGGGAAGTACTATGCCGATGCCGTCAATGGTTGACGTATTCACTCAGTCTTCCAGGCCGCAAGTATGATCAACGAAACGCCAGCGGCTGGCTCCGGCCCCGGTGGTAACCCATGACAATCTGGTGGTGCAGAATGAACTGCAGTCGTAAACGGTGCACTGCGATGCGGCCGAGCCACAGGAGTGGCGAATGAACGTGCCGGCACTGAGTGCCATTGTCACCTTCCATGGAGAAGGGATACTGGCGCATACCACGTTGCGTTCCTACGCGCTGTCGCGCAACATCGCCCGCCAGCAGGGGGTGGAGGTGCAACTGGTGCTGGTGCTGGATCGGGCAGATGCCCAGACGCGTGCGTTCGTGGTCAATCATCCGGACCTGGATGGCAGCGAGACCGTCGTCGAAACCCAGGTTGGTGATCTGGCATTGGCGCGGAATGCGGGCGTGGCTGCCAGCTGCGCTGACTACATCTGCACACTGGACGGCGATGATCTGATTTCGACCCGTTACTTTCTTATGCACCTGAAGGAAGCCGCGCAGCTGGATGGACGGTTCGTGCTGCACCCGGAAATGGTGCTGAGCTTTGGCATGTACAGCGCGTTCAACTGGCAGGTCGACCAGACGGGCCCCTATTACGACGAACACGCCCTGCTCAGCGTCAATCCGTGGATCAGCGCGGCATTCTCCACGCGCGCGCTTTACGAGGAAATCCCATATGTGGCCTGTTATCCACGGCAGACCGGATTCGGCTATGAAGACTGGTACTGGAACTCGGAAACCATCGCGCGTGGCGTCGTGCACCGGCTCGCTTGGGGCGCGGCGTACTTCTATCGGCGCAAGTGGCATGGATCGCTCAACGAAGCCAGCCATGCGATGAAGACCGTCGTCCCGATGACATCGCTGTTCGCGCTGGGGCGTGATCGCGGCCAAGGGCGGGACCATGCTTGAGCGCATGACCCACAGCCGCTGGGTGCGAAACCGCTACACGCGCCGTGTCGCCCATTGGGTGCGGCGCCTTTACGCGTTGCTGTTCGGGCCGGACGGCCTGGAACAAGCCGGCACCCATGGCGCGTCTGCACCGGCCATGCCTGCGTGGCTGCACGAAGAAATGCTTACCCTCGCGGCACTGGAGCCTGAACTGCTACCGCCAGGGTCGGGCGTGGATCGCTACGCGTTCTATGCAGTGCCAATGGATGTGGCTCCAGGTCGCGTCTTCGATGCCGTCTCCCAGGCCATCGGCTCGCTGCCCTACAGTCACGTCCTGCTGATTCCCTGGCTGAAGCAGGGGGGCGCGGACCGGGGGATCCTCTACCACTGCAATGCCATCGTGGAAAGCAACGCCAAGGCGCGGATCCTGGTGCTGTCGACGGAGAACGCGACGTCACCGTGGGCATCACGCCTCCCGCCTCAGGCTACTCACGTAGACTTTGGCGGGTTGTGTGCGTCGCTCGACTTCAACCAGCAAGTGGCAGTGATGACGCGCGTGCTTGTGCAGCTGCGTGCGCCGCTGGTGCATCTGGTGAACTCCCGGGTCGGCTGGGAAATGATCCTTCGCCACGGGCTGGCGCTTACCCAGCACAGCCGGATCTACGCGTCCATCTTCTGTGATGACTACGACCAGCGGATGAACCCGGTCGGGTATGCGCGAGATTATCTTCGCTATTGCTATCCCTACCTGTCCGCAGTGATCTGTGACAATTCCTGCTACCCAAGGATCTGGACGCGCGAACTGGGTATCCCCGCTTCGTTGTTCACGGTGGTCCCTTTCCCCTATGACGGTACCCTTCCGGAAGCGGTCGACGTGGCACTGTCTGCCGATTCCGCCGCGCGCGTACTTTGGGCGGGGCGCCTGGACCGGCAGAAGCGGCCGGACCTGCTGGCCGCCATCGCGACACGGATGCCCGATGTACAGTTCGACGTGTACGGTGCCCAAGTGATGTCTGGTGCTGCTGGGCAGGACCTTCAACGGCTGCGCTCGCTGACCAACGTCACATTGCATGGTGAGTTCAATCGATTGGAGGCCGTAGCCAGCAGCGAGCACTTCGCTTACCTGCATACCACTGCATGGGAAGGCACTCCGACGATCCTGTTCGATGTGGCTGCGGCGCGCTTGCCCATCTGTGCAGCTGCGGTAGGCGGCATTGTCGACTTCCTGGCTACCCAGGATATGGTCGCTGTTGCAGATGATGTGGATGGTTTCGTGCAGGAGCTGGGCCGGTTGCGTGCATCGGCCGCACTGCGCAACGCGCGGGTCAAGCGGCAGGTTGAATCCTTGCGACGCGATCGCGGTTGGTCTGATTTCCGCCAGCGATTGCGCGAACTGGATGGATATCTGACTCCGGATACGGCGGCGCAGCACAAGTCACAGATGGATGGCACTCAAGAATGAAGGTTCTGGTTACGGGCGGGGCCGGCTTTGTCGGATCGCATACAGTTGTGGAGCTGCTGGCTGCAGGTCATCAGGTGCAGGTGATCGACAATTTCTGCAACAGCGAGCGGTGGATCGTTGATCGCATCGAGCGTATCGCCGGGCAGCGACTTGCATTGGATGAGCTGGACATCAGGGACAGCGAGGCTCTCGTGGCGAGCATGCAGCGTTTCCGGCCCGACGCGGTCATTCACTTCGCTGCCTTGAAGTCGGTCTCGGAAAGCACGGAACAGCCGGCCAGGTACTACGATGTCAATGTCGCGGGAACCACCTGCCTATTGGAGGCCATGCAGGCGGTGGGGAGCCGCCACATCGTGTTCAGCTCTTCGGCGACGGTCTATGGTCAGCCGGAAACATGCCCGGTCGCCGAAGGAGCACCCGTTGGGCCCGGCAACCCTTACGGGCGCACCAAACTGATCGGGGAATGGCTGATACGTGATTGCGTGCATGCGCCGGGTGCATCCCTGAACGCGGCAATTCTTCGCTACTTCAATCCTGTCGGCGCGCATTCCAGTGGGCTGATCGGCGAACTGCCGCGGGGAGTGCCGAACAATCTTGCTCCCTACATCACCCAGACTGCTGCGGGGCAACGCGATTACATCCGTGTGTTCGGCGCCGACTACGCAACGCCCGATGGAACCGGGGTGCGCGACTACATTCACGTGATGGATCTAGCCAAGGCGCATGTTGCGGCACTCGATGCCCTCGCTACAGGCGGTGAGCGCGAACTGACGTTGAATCTGGGAACCGGTCGTGGCTATTCGGTGCTGGAGCTGATTGAAGCCTTCTCGGCGGTGGTCGGCCGTCCAATCCCATATCGCCTACAGGATCGTCGCGCTGGTGACATCGGCGAGTGCTGGGCCGACCCCTCTTTGGCCAATCGAGTGCTGGGTTGGCGCGCGCAGAAGGACCTCCAGGACATCTGCGCTGATGCCTGGCGCTGGCAGCAGGCCCTCTCTGGAAGCCCCGCGCTCCGCTAGAGCAGCACGGTGGGAAAAAGCCCTGTGCTTCCGGCTTCAGTGTCGGGGCGCAGTGCGGAAGACCCAGGCGTTCATCACCACAAAGACGATGATCGGCACCGCGATGGCCGAGAACAGAATGCCCCAGCGATAGTCCAGGGATGCCTGGGAGATGATTGCCATGCCCCCGGCCGACAACGCGATGTTCAGGCCATGCACCAGCAGGAATCGTGTCGACTCGGTGGACACCTGTCCCTTGGACGCGAAGGTGAAATACTTGTGGGCGATGAAGTTGGGCGGGAGCAGCAGCAGATAAGCCACCACGGTAGCCAGTACCGGGTGCATGCCGCCTTTGCTGACCAGCAGCCAGGTCAGCGCGGAGAACAGCAACGTGCTGGTACCACCCACTGCGCCAAAGCGGACAAGCTTCCCGGCCAGTTGCTTGGCCTGGTGCGACTTCATTGTTGCGTGTCCGGCGCCGGGTTTACGCGCTCGGCAATGGCGTACTGCGTGGGTGTGGTGAAATTGAGCAGGATTCGACCGACGTACTCGCCGATGGCGCCCAGTGCCAACAGTTGCACGCCGCCCATGATCAGGATGGCCACAATCAGCGACGACCAGCCCACAGCAATGCTCGGATCGAGCAGCTTGTGGATGGTGATGAACGCGGCGAAGATGAAGCCAATGGCTGAAATGACCATGCCGGTCAGGGATGCCATCCGCAGCGGTGCGACCGAGAAGCTGGTGGCCATCTTCAACCACAGCGAGATCGACTTCTTCAGGCTGTAGCCTGAAGTGCCGTCTTCGCGGGCATGGTGGCCCACGCTTCGCGTGGTGATGCGTGAGGTGGCCGACAGGATCAGGCCATCCAGATAAATGGCAGGGCCGCGGAACTGCACTACCTCATCGCGAACGCCACGCTTGAACGCTTTGAACGGAGACAGATAAAGCCCTTTGGGCTTCTCCAGCAGCCATGTCGCCACAAGATCGTTGAAGCGGCTGCCGAGGATTTTCCAGGCAGCATGCTTGCGCCCGGTGAACGTGCCATAGCAGACGTCATGGTCGGCATCCAGGGCGTCCACCAGGGTCGGAATATCGGACGGCGCATGCTGCAGGTCGTCGTCCATGGTAACAATGACCCGGCCACGACACTCCCGGAGCCCAGCGAAGATCGCCATGTGCTGTCCGACGTTCTTGCGCAGATTCACCGCCCGGACCCATGAATGGGTTCGGGCCAGCTCGGATGCGACCGCCCAGGAACGGTCCGGGCTACGGTCGTTGACCAGGATCAACTCCAGCGCGTATCGCCCGCCGATGGCGGCTTCAATGGCCGCGACGAGCGATGCCAGCGTCTTCTCGCTGCGATAAGCCGGAACAACGATCGAAAGATCGATCTGGCTTGACGGGTCGCCCATAGCCGCGTTGGTCGCCATACCCACCCCGAAGTGGAGGAAAATTCACCTAGTCAGTTAGTATAGGGCCGATCATGGCCCGGTGCACGGCGGGCTGCCCCGTACTGGCCCTGTGCCAGCAGTCCCGGCTGCTGGATTCGGGGCAGCTGATGGACATCATGCCACGTATGAATTTGAATCAGCTGGCCCGCGCTTGTGAGAGCGGGTTTGATCGCCTGGATCGCAGCTATCTGCTGTATGCCGCCCTGATACTGCTGGGCATGTACAGCCTGGGTCAGCTCACCGCGCCGTTCATCGCCCACGATGATTTCGACTGGCTGCTATCCGGTTTCGACCAGGGGTTCGAAACTCCTTTCAGCAAGGCCGGTTCAGAAGGGCGGTGGGGCAACTTCCTGTGGTCCAAGTTCAGCCCCAATCTCAGCATCCAGGCCGCGTTTGGGTTGTATCTGGTCGCGTTTTCGCTGATGTGCGTTGCCATTGCAAGGGTGGTGTCCCCGTCGTCAGGTGTGTTGGCTGCACTGCTGGTATTTCTGTCACCAATGACTGCAGAAACCATGCAGTGGCCGGTGACGCAGGTCACCGGCGTCGTCGTGACGGTATTGGGTTGCCTGGCCATGCAGCGAGCGCAAAGTGATGGGCGAAGGCGCCTCGTGATGGCTGTTGCGGTCGTCGCGGGATTCCTTTTCTATCCTTCCTTCGGCCCTCTTTTCCTGCTCATGTACGCGGCGCGATGCAACGGCAGTTATCGGAGCATCGTGCTCGGGGCGTTGATATATGTGCTGGCGTTTGCCTGCGCTGTGCTGTTGGTCTTCACATTGAATTACGTGTTTCACGGGACATTCTCGATCAAGCCGGCAGCGTGGCGTGAAGCTACTCCTCTGATGCATGGCGGTTCGCTGCAGGGAAACATCGTGCGCTATCTGGCGTGGTTCCAGGCGGTCAAGCCGCTTTGGCCCGCCCTTCTTGCCGCTGCTGTTGCGTTTGCCCTATGTATCCATCAGCGCATTCGTACCCGCCAATGCCTTGCATTGCTGCTGTCAGCAGCAATGCTGCTGAGCATCGATGCCTCGCTTTCGGTGATCTCTGGCTTATCGATTCCCTTGCGCTCAACAGTGTGGCTCTGGCTGCTTTGCGCTGTGCCAATCATCTTTCTGGTGTACGAGCGCAGGGCTCTGCTGCCTGGCCTGCTGCTTGCGCTGCCGCTGGCCTCTACCGGCCTGCTCGGCTGGCAATCGGCCTATTCCGGCACCAGGCATGTTTTTCCCGCCATGCAGAGCACCGGAATGGAGATCTCACGGGTCCAGGCGGCCAATGCGGGACGATTCGACGATGTGATCCTGTTCGGTGACGTCCATGGCAATCAAACCATGGGGTGGCTGCACAGCAATCGAGCCCTGCGCAATTACCTGTTCAAGGATATGTCGATCTACACCCGGCCCTGCGACGATGTGCTCTGCGCCCGTATTCAGGGCGAGATTGATCAGCGTGCCGAAGTCCCACAGTGGCTGATGGTCGATCGCCATCTTGTATGGGTGCTGTCCCCACGGAACACGAGTACGTATTGATGCATTGCGTTGCCCGATCGTGGAGCCGAGAACATGATTGACTATGGTCCCCTGCATGCCCGGCTCCGTGGCTTGCTGCCGGCGTCTGCGATCGGGCAGCTGCTGCTGACCTGCCTGGTGGTGGCAGGCCTGACCACTCTGGCCCGGCTGCCCTTTGTGCTTTCCCCAGGGCTGTCAACGGATTCCTATGCCTATCTGCAGGGATGGCCGACGCTCGAGCAGCTTTTCAGCCAAGGCCGGTTCGGGCAGTTCCTGGTCTTCAAGCTGCTGGGCGCGTTTGCGATTGATCCCTTGGCATTCGCGACCCTGTTGCAGGGCGTAGGGCTGGCGGTTTTCGCTTTCAGCACTCCTTTGATGTTTACAGCTTTTGCCGACCGGCGACAGCGCCGTCTCGGTGCGACAGGTCTTGCCGCATTGATGGTGACCTTGCATCCCTACTCGGCGGAAATCCTGACCTTCTCCGAGGCATCATTCACTGCGCAGTTGGCCTGTGCGATGGGCGTTGCCGCGATCTTCATCGTGGCTACGCGGCCACGGTTCTGGTGGTTGGCCTGGATCATGCTGGTGGCGGCGCTGTCCATGTACCAGCTGCTGATCAACATTGCAGCATTGATGATATTGCTGGGTATCATCCAGACCTATCTGCGGACTGGGGGCTCGTTGCGTGGTGAGTGTGCAGCGTACCGGCCTCTGTTTTACGCCATTCTGGTACTGGGTGGTGCCTTGGTGGCGTACCTGTGTATTCACAAGTCGCTGGTGACCGCTCTTGGCATCAGTGAAGTCGGCCGAGCCGGCTTTCTTCCGTTGGATAAGCTCTATCTGCGTGCCCAGGAAATTGTCTCGCTAGGCGGATTTCTGTGGCAGCGTACCTTGCTGGTAGGGTACGGATCTGCAGCCAAGGGGCTCTTCTGGAGTATGGTTGCGTCGGGCTGGCTTCTGTTGTTGCTTCGTCTTCTGGTGCGCCCTCGCATGGGTTCCGTCTTGCCAATCATCGCAATGGGGCTTGTTCCGGCAGCCGCTATGGGCGTGATCGCGGTCGGTAAGGTTTGGTGGCCTGCGCCGCGCGTGCTGGGAGGGGTTGTTCTTGCGTGCGCTATGGGCATCTACTGGGTGGGATGGTTCGCGCAGGGGCGGTTGGGGCGAGCACTGGTTCTAGTACTCGGGGGGATACTGCTGCTGAGCTTTACAGCGGTGGGTCATCGCGTGCATAGCGATCAGTTGCAGTTGAACGCCTTCGATCGCCTGCTTGCACAGCGCATATATGACGAAATGATCCGTACGCCTGGCTATACGGACCAGATGCCGGTTGCCGTGGTCAATCGCCGCCTGAACTGGGCACATTCCATGCCCTTGGCAACGGCTTGGATGGACCTGAATCTGACTGCGTTCGCCGACAAGCGCGCGTTGAAAGGGCTGCTTGAGCTTTCCAATGGACGCACGTTGAATCACGTGCCCGCCGAGCCGGGCGATATCGAAGAATGTGCGAAGCATCCGGCTTGGCCTGATCCCGGTTTTGTTTTGAAGCGACCTGAAGGCGGCATTCTGGTCTGTATTTGACTGCGCGTGGAAGGAGCCGACCGCCGTGAGGCGGCAAAGGCCCTCCTGCCTGCTGTAAAGAGCGTGCATTCCAAAGACCAGGCAGGGCCGATCGCTGTCATTTGCTTCCACGGCCTCGGCCACCATGCGGCGGACCTTCCCAGATGCAATTCTTGGATACTGCGATCGGAATGATGCCCGTGGGAGTAAACACTGGCCGAGATGATCCGTCTTACAGGCCATCGCGGTGAAATCAGGACGGCGCCGTCAGGGTGCTGATCTCATTGAACATTCCTTTCCCAAGGGAAATGTGCCAACTCAATTCAGGACGGGTCAGGTAAAACAAGAAAGCCCGGCGAACTTCGCCGGGCTTTTTCACATTGCGCTGTTCAGAGCGCCTTCTCTAGTTCTGGCAGGATCGCAAACAGATCCCCCACCAGTCCGATATCAGCAATCTCGAAGATCGGCGCATCACCGTCCTTGTTGATCGCGACAATCGTGCCGGCATCCTTGATGCCGGTCAGGTGCTGGATCGCGCCGCTGATGCCCACCGCCACATAAAGCTCCGGGGCGATGATCTTGCCGGTCTGGCCGACCTGCAGGTCGCTGGGCACGTAGCCGGCATCGACCGCCGCACGCGAGGCACCAACGGCGGCACCGAGCTTGTCGGCCAGCTGGAAGATGACCTTGAAGTTCTCTTCCGAACCGACGCCACGGCCACCGGAGACCACGCGCTTGGCGCTCTGCAGGTCCGGGCGGTCGCTGGCACCGGCGGCCAGGCCGACGAAGCGGGTGTGGGTCGGCAGGACAGCGTCGACGCTGGCTGCTTCAACGGTGGCATTGCCACCCTGGGCGGCTTCCGGCCACGAGGCGGCACGCACGGTGGCGACCACGATCTGGTCGGCCGGGGCTTCCACGGTGATGATCGCGTTGCCAGCGTAGATCGGGCGCTTGAAGGTGTGGCTGCCTTCAACGCTCATCAGGTCGGAGACCTGGTTGACGCCGAGCAGGGCGGCCACGCACGGCATCAGGTCCTTGCCGAAGGTGGTCGACGGGCCGAATACGTGGGTGTAGCCCTTGGCCAGCTGTGCGATCTGCGGCGCCAGCACCTGGGCGATGGCCTGCGCGTTGGCAGCGTTGGCCACGGTCAGGACCTTGGCGACCCCAGTGATCTTCGCGGCTTCAGCGGCGACAGCGGCCGGATCGGCGGCCAGCACCAGCACGTCGATGCTGGCACCGCTGATGGCGGCGGCGGCACTGACGGTCTTGGCGGTGGCGGCGTTGAGCTTGCCGTCGTGGTGCTCTGCGATGACGAGAATCCTGCTCATTACAGCAACCCCTTCTGCTTGAGTGCGGCAACCAGTTCGGCCGCGTCCTTGACCATCACACCCTTGCTGCGCTTGGACGGCGCGGCGTACTGGGTGGTCTTGAAGGTGTCGGCGGCTTCAACGCCGAGGTCGGCCAGCTGCAGGGTCTCCAGCGGCTTGGCCTTGGCCTTCATGATGTCTGGCAGCTTGATGAAGCGCGGTTCGTTCAGGCGCAGGTCGGTGGTGACCACGGCCGGCAGATCCACTTCCAGCGTTTCCAGGCCGGCGTCGACTTCACGGGTCACCGTGGCCTTGCCATCGGCAATTTCGAGCTTGCTGGCGAAGGTCGCCTGTGGGCGGCCCCAGAGTGTGGCCAGCATCTGGCCGGTCTGGTTGGCGTCGTCGTCAATGGCCTGCTTGCCGAGGATCACCAGATCCGGCTGCTCCTTTTCGATCAGCTTGAGCAGGGTGCGCGACGCGGTCAGCGGCTGGATGGCCTGGTCGGTGACGACGTGGATGGCACGGTTTGCGCCCATGGCCAGGCCGTTGCGCAGGTGCGCCTGGGCGTCGGCAGGGGCGATGGTGGCAACCACGACTTCGCTGGCGATGCCCTTGTCGCGCAGGCGCAGGGCTTCTTCCAGAGCGATTTCATCGAAGGGGTTGGGGGACAGCTTGACGCCGTCGGTGACCACGCCGGAACCGTCCGGCTTGACCTGAATGCGGACGTTGTAGTCCACCACGCGCTTGTACGCGACGAGGATTTTCATCTGGTACGGGGTCCTTGTAGTGCCGGCCGCTGGCCGGCTCACATTTGCTGGAGATCATCCGGTCCTGGAAAAGCAACCGGTTCGGGGGTGGGACCCCGATTCTAGCTGGCTTGGGGGGACCATGCGAATGCGTATGGTTATGTTGCGGTGCGACAAGGGTATGCCGGATGCTATGCCTCGTTCACGGTGCGAAGGCAGTCGTGAAGGTGCCCCCGATGTATCCTGTTGCGCTGAACCGGGTTGCGGCATGCGACCGATATGAATCATCAACAGGAGAACAGGTAGTGCCCACATGGCTTGTCACCGGCGGTGCCGGATTCATTGGCGGTAACTTTGTTCTCGAAGCTGTCGCCCGTGGTGTCAAGGTCGTCAATCTCGACGCATTGACCTACGCCGGTAATCTGAAGACCCTGTCCAGCCTGGACGGCAATCCCGATCACGTTTTCGTGCAGGGCGACATCGGTGACCGCGAGCTGGTAGCGCGTCTGTTGGCCGAGCACCGCCCGGACGCCGTGCTCAATTTCGCCGCCGAAAGCCACGTGGACCGTTCCATCGACGGCCCGGGCGCGTTCATCCAGACCAACGTGGTCGGCACCCTGGGCCTGCTGGAAGCAGTGCGCGATTACTGGAAGGCGCTCCCGGCCGAACAGGGCGCGGCCTTCCGTTTCCTGCACGTGTCCACCGACGAGGTGTACGGCACGCTGGGTGAGACCGGCAAATTCAGCGAAACCACTCCGTACGCCCCGAATTCGCCGTACTCGGCGTCGAAGGCGGCTTCGGACCATCTGGTGCGTGCGTTCCACCACACCTACGGGTTGCCGGTGCTGACCACCAACTGCTCCAACAACTACGGCCCGTACCACTTCCCCGAGAAGCTGATCCCGCTGGTGATCGCCAAGGCGCTGGCCGGCGAGCCGCTGCCGGTGTACGGCGACGGCAAGCAGGTGCGTGACTGGCTGTTCGTGTCCGACCACTGCGAGGCGATCCGCACCGTGCTGGCCAAGGGCCAGGTCGGCGAGACCTACAACGTCGGCGGCAACTCGGAAAAGCAGAACATCGAAGTGGTGCAGGCCATCTGCGCGCTGCTCGATGCGCGCCGCCCGCGTGAGGATGGCCAGCCGCGCAGCAGCCAGATCACCTACGTTACCGACCGCCCGGGCCATGACCGCCGTTACGCGATCGATGCATCGAAGCTGAAGAACGACCTGGGCTGGGAACCGGCCTACACCTTCGAGCAGGGCATCGCCTTCACCGTCGACTGGTACCTGGACAACCAGGACTGGGTCAACGGTGTGCTCGACGGCAGCTACCGTCTGCAGCGCATCGGCACCACGGCTTGAACCCAGGAGACACCATGACCCAGCGCAAGGGCATCATCCTCGCCGGTGGTTCCGGCACCCGCCTTTATCCGATCACCAAGGGCGTCAGCAAGCAGCTGCTGCCGGTGTACGACAAGCCGATGATCTACTACCCGCTCAGCGTGCTGATGCTGGCGGGCATCCGTGAAGTGCTGATCATCAACACCCCACACGAGCAGGCGTTGTTCCAGCAGTTGCTGGGCGATGGTTCGCAGTGGGGCATGGATATCCAGTACGCCGTGCAGCCGAGCCCGGATGGGCTGGCCCAGGCTTACCTGATCGGCCGCGACTTCGTCGCCGGAAAGCCGAGCTGCCTGGTGCTGGGCGACAACATCTTCCACGGCCACGGCCTGCGCGAAGTGCTCAAGCGCGCCGACGAGCGCGTGGACGGCTCGACCGTGTTCGGCTACTGGGTGAACGACCCGGAGCGTTATGGCGTCGCAGAGTTCGACACCAGCGGCAAGGTCATCGATCTGGTCGAGAAGCCGGAGAATCCCCGTTCGAACTACGCAGTCACCGGCCTGTACTTCTACGATGGCAAGGCCAGTGACTACGCTTCCGAACTGAAGCCGTCGCCGCGCGGCGAGCTGGAGATCACCGATCTCAACAAGCGTTACCTGGAAGAAGGCAATCTGCACCTGGAGGCACTCGGCCGTGGCTATGCCTGGCTCGATACCGGCACTCACCAGTCGCTGCTGGAAGCTTCCAACTTCATCGAGACCATCCAGACCCGCCAGGGGCTGCAGGTCTGTTGCCCTGAAGAAATCGCTTTCGGCAAGGGTTGGATAAGCGCCGAACAGTTGCAGGCGCTGGCCGCGCCGTTGATCAAGAATGGCTATGGTCAGTACTTGAACAAGCTGGCTGAACGAGGCGTAGTGCCGTGAAGATCGTTGAGACTTCGCTGGCAGGATGCCGGGTGATCGAACCGGCAGTGTTCGGCGACTCGCGCGGATTCTTCTTTGAGACCTGGAATGCCGAACGCTTCCAGGACCAAGGCCTGCCGGGCAGTTTCGTGCAGAGCAACGTATCCTCGTCCGTCCGCGGTGTGCTGCGCGGTTTGCACTACCAATGGCCACGCCCGCAGGGCAAGCTGGTCAGCGTGCTGGAGGGCGAGGTCTATGACGTGGCCGTGGACATCCGTCGTGGCTCGCCGACCTTCGGCCAGTGGGAAGCGGTGGTGCTGAGTGCGGAAAACAGGAAGCAGTTCTGGATTCCGGAAGGCTTCGCGCATGGGTTTGCCGTGCTCTCCGAACGTGCGCTGTTCAGCTACCTGTGCACCGATGTCTACGTCAAGGAAGCGGATGCGGGTATTCGCTGGAACGATGCTGATATCGCAGTGGACTGGCCGATCAGTGCGCCGACCCTGTCGGCCAAGGACGAGACCGCTCCGTTCCTGAAGGACATTGCCGAAGACCGCCTGCCGGTCTACATCCCGTGACGGTGCTGGTGTTCGGCGGCAATGGCCAGGTCGGCCAGGAGCTGCTGCGCGCGCTGGCGCCGCAGGGCAAGGTGGTCGCAACTACCCGCAGCGGGCAACTGCCCGACGGAAGTGCCTGCGAAACCGCCGATTTCGGCCAGCGCGACAGCCTGCCGGCATTGCTGGATCGCCTGCAGCCATCGGTGGTGGTCAACGCGGCCGCCTACACGGCGGTCGATCGCGCCGAGCAGGATGCCGAGGCCGCCTTCGCCGCCAATGCGCAGGCGCCGGGCGTGATCGCGCGCTGGTGTGCGGCGCACGGCGTGCCCTTCGTGCATTACTCCACCGACTACGTGTTCGATGGCCAGGGCAGCGCGCCCTACCGCGAGGACGAGCCGACCGCGCCATTGGGCGTGTACGGCACCAGCAAGCGCGATGGCGAGGATGCGGTTCGCGCGGCCGGCGGTCGTCATCTGATCTTCCGCACGGCGTGGGTGTATGCCTCGCATGGCGCCAATTTCCTGCGCACGATGCTGCGGGTGGGCGCCGAGCGCGACCAGTTGCGTGTGGTGGCCGATCAGATCGGCACGCCGACACCGGCCGCGCTGATTGCCGATGTCACTGCGCAGGCACTGCAGCATCCGGGGCAGCTGTCCGGCACCTGGCATCTGACGGCCAGCGGCCAGACAAGTTGGCATGGGTTCGCCGAGGCGATCTTCGCCGAGGCGCTGGCGACCGGCGTGTTGGCGAAGGTGCCGACCGTCGAGGCGATTCCCAGTTCCGAATACCCGACTCCGGCCAAGCGCCCGGCCTGGTCGGTGCTGGACAACCGCAAGCTGCAGCAGGATTTCGGCATCGTGCTGCCTGCATGGCAGGACGGCCTGAAGCGGGTGATGGCGGAGATTGCCTGACCCGGCAGGCGACGTGCCGACCGACGGTCGGCACCCACCCCGACCAACGGTCGGCACCCGCCGCAGGGCGTCGGATCAACTACGCCCGTACGTGTCCTCGAAACGCACGATGTCATCCTCCCCCAGGTAACTGCCGGACTGCACCTCGATCAGCTCCAGCGGCAGCTTGCCCGGGTTTCGCAGGCGGTGGGTCACGCCCAGCGGGATGTACGTGCTCTGGTTCTCGCTGAGCAGGATCACCTCGTCGCCGCGGGTCACCTCGGCGGTGCCGCTGACCACGATCCAGTGCTCGGCGCGATGGTGATGCATCTGCAGGCTGAGCGTACCGCCGGGCTTGACGGTGATGCGCTTGACCTGGAAACGCTCGCCGTTGTCGATCGAATCGTAGGCGCCCCACGGGCGGTAGACCTTGCGATGCCAGGTGGCCTCGCTGCGACCGTCGGCCTTCAGCTGCGCCACCACGGTCTTGACCTCCTGCATGCGGTCGGCCTTGCCGACCAGCACCGCGTCGTCGGTCTCGACCACGATCACGTCATCCAGGCCGACCAGTGCCACCAGGCGCTGTGCATAGGCATAGGTGTTGCGGCAGTCGATCGCGATCACGTCACCCTGGTGCGCATTGCCATCGCCATCCTGATGCGATACATCGCGCAGTGCGGTCCACGAACCGACGTCGTTCCAGCCGGCGTCCAACGGAATCACCACGGCGTCTTCGGTTTTTTCCATCACGGCATAGTCGATGGAATCGGAGGGAACGGTGGCGAACGCCTCCTTGTCGAGGCGGGTGAAATCCGAATCGCGACGGGCCTGCTGCCAGGCCTGGCGGCTGCTGGCCAGCATGTCGGGCTGGAAGCGCTCCAGTTCCTGCAGGTAGCGCGAGGCCTTGAACAGGAACATGCCGCTGTTCCAGTAGTACTGGCCGCTGGCCACATAGCCGGTGGCGGTGTCCAGGTCGGGCTTTTCGACAAAGCGCTCGACCGCACGCAGGCCCTGCCCATTGGCGGCCTTGATATAGCCGTAGCCGGTTTCCGGACCGGTCGGCACGATGCCGAAGGTCACCAGCTTGCCGGCCTCGGCAGCGCTGGCTGCAGCCTGCACGACTGCACGGAACGCAGCCTCATCGGTGATTACATGGTCCGAGGGCAGCACCAGCAGCAGCGCATCGGCGCCGTCGCGGGTGGCCTCCAGGGCTGCGACCGCAATCGCCGGCGCCGTATTGCGGCCAACCGGTTCCAGGATGATGGCAGCCGGCTCGGCGCCGACCTGCTGCAGCTGCTCGGCAGCGACGAAGCGATGCTCTTCGTTGGCGATCACCAACGGGCCGTGGGTGGCGATGGGCGCGACGCGCTGCCAGGTGGCCTGCAGCATCGTCAGTTCGCCTGCCAGCGGCAGGAACTGCTTCGGATACGCCTCGCGCGACAGTGGCCACAGGCGGGTGCCGGAACCACCGGACAGGATGACGGGCTGGATGTTGCTCATGATCTTCCTTGATTACTGCTGGATAAGGCGGGAGATTTCGTCGGTGCGCGCCTGCATCAGCGCTGCGTCGCCGCGGGCTTCAACGTTCAGGCGCAGCAGCGGCTCGGTGTTGGAACTGCGCAGGTTGAAGCGCCAGTCGCCGAAATCGGCGCTGATGCCATCGGTATGGTCCAGCGCGGGCGACCGCGCGGCGAAGTGCTCCATCACGCGGGCCACGGCGGCCTTGGCATCGGCCACCTTGAAGTTGATCTCGCCGCTGCAGGGATAGGCCGCCATGCGGTCTTCGACCCAGTCGGCCAGCGAGCGGCCGCTCTCGGAGATCAGCTGCGCGATCAGCAGCCACGGGATCATGCCGGAGTCGGCATAGGCGAATTCGCGGAAGTAGTGGTGGGCGCTCATCTCGCCGCCGTACACCGCATCTTCGGCGCGCATCTTTTCCTTGATGAAAGCGTGGCCGCTCTTGCACAGCACCGGCACGCCGCCTGCCTGTTCAACCATTTCCACGGTGTTCCAGACCAGCCGCGGGTCGTGCACGATCTTGCCACCGGGATTGCGTGCCAGGATGGCCTTGGCCAGCAGGCCGACCAGATAGTAGCCCTCGATGAAGCGGCCGGTATGGTCGAAGAAGAAGCAGCGGTCGAAGTCACCGTCCCAGGCAATGCCGAAGTCGGCGCCGTGTTCGCGCACCGCATTGGCGGTGGCGGCGCGGTTTTCCGGCAGCAGCGGGTTGGGAATGCCGTTGGGGAAGCTGCCATCAGGTTCGTGGCAGATGCGGATGAACTCGAACGGCAGGTGCGGTGCCAGCAGGTCGACGATGGCGCCCGCACCACCGTTGCCGGCATTGACCACCAGCTTCAGCGGCTTGAGCTTGGCGGCGTCGACGTAGCTCAGCAGATGCTGGATATAGGCGCTCTTGTCATGCTGGGCGGTCTGCCCGGCGCGTGGCGGCTGGGCCTCGGACGTATCGACGGCGACCGCATCGGAGATCGCGAACAGGCCGGTATCGGAGCTGATCGGGCGGGCGTTCTCCTTGACCAGCTTCATCCCGTTGTAGTCCATCGGGTTGTGGCTGGCGGTCACCATCACACCGCCGGCTGCGCCGAGGTGATCGGTCTGGAAGTAGACCTCTTCGGTACCGCACAGACCGATGTCGATCACCTCACGACCGGTACCACGCAGGCCTGCGGCCAGTGCATCCTGCAGCGCCGGGCTGGTCAGGCGCACATCGTGGCCGAGGACCACCGGGCCGGGAGCGAGCTGCGCAGCCAGGGCGACGCCGATGCGGCGCGCCAGGTCTTCGTTCAGTTCTTCCGGCACGCGGCCGCGGATATCGTAGGCCTTGAAGGCGGGCAGGGGCATCGATCAGATCCTTTGTGAGCTCAGCCCTCAATTGTAGTCCCAGTCCCGTTTGGGAATCGTTTCCATCGGAGAACGCCACCTGACTGGCGCCACGGATCAGGCCTGCGGCGATCGTCGGCCTGGCCGGCGGGTGCGCTTGGCCGGCAGGCCCGGCAACGGCGCCAGCAGCGCCTGGACGTCTTCCTCACTGAAGCGTGGACCCGTGCTGCCGCCGCCTTCCAGAATCGATTCCGCCAGAAGGGCCTTGCGTTCCTGCAGCTCGGCAATCCGTTCTTCGATGCTGCCTGCGGCGATCAGCCGGTAGACGAACACCGGCTGCTGCTGGCCGATGCGGTGGGCGCGGTCACTGGCCTGGTTTTCGGCCGCCGGGTTCCACCAGGGATCGAAGTGGATGACGGTGTCTGCAGCAGTCAGGTTCAACCCGACGCCACCGGCCTTCAGGCTGATCAGGAACACGGGTACCTCGCCCTGCATGAAGCGCTGCACCGGTGTGGCCCGGTCCTGGGTATCGCCGGTCAGCGTCACATAGGCCAGCCCGAGCTCCTCCAGCGCCTGCGCGATCAGCGCCAGCATGCCGGTGAACTGCGAGAACACCAGGATCCGCCGGCCTTCCTCGACCATCGACGGCAGCATGTCGCGCAGCAGCTCCAGCTTGGCCGAGCCGGCATTGCGTGCAGGAGCATCGCCCGGCAGCAGGCGCGGATCGCAGCAGACCTGGCGCAGCTTCAGCAAGGCATCCAGCACCACGATATGGCTGCGCGCCAGCCCGCTGCCGCTGATGGCTTCGCGCACCTGCTTTTCCATCGCGGCACGCACGGTTTCATAGAGATCACGCTGGCCACCCTCCATCTCCACCGCGCGGGAAATGAGGGTCTTGGGCGGAAGCTCTGACGCGACCTGATCCTTGCGCCGGCGCAGGATGAAGGGGCGCAGACGCTGCGCCAGCAACGTGGTGCGACGGTGGTCGCTGCCGCGTTCGATCGGATGGCGCCAATGCTGGTTGAACTGTTTCTCGCTGCCGAGCAGGCCGGGCAGCAGGAAATCGAACTGCGTCCACAGTTCGCCCAGATGGTTTTCCAGCGGCGTACCGGTCAGGCACAGGCGATGGCGGGCCTGCAGCGTGCGCAGGGTGACCGCCGCACGCGATTTCGGATTCTTCACCTGCTGGGCCTCGTCGAGGATCAGCAGATGGTAGGCATGTGCCTGCAGCGCCTGCTCGTCGCGCCACAGCAGGGGATACGTGGTCAGTACAAGATCGTGCTCGGGGATCGCCTCGAACAGCACCTCACGTGCCGGTCCGTGCAGGGTCAGTACGCGCAGGCCCGGGGTGAAGCGTGCCGCTTCGCTCTGCCAGTTGTGCAGCAGCGAGGTCGGCACCACCAGCAGCGCCGGCCGGTCCAGGCGGCCACTTTCCTTCTCGACCAGCAGATGCGCCAGTGTCTGCAGGGTCTTGCCCAGCCCCATGTCATCGGCCAGCACCCCGCCCAGCCCCTGCTGGCGCAGGTACTGCAGCCACGACAGGCCCTCCAGCTGGTAGGGACGCAGCGTTGCCACCAGCCCCGCTGGTGGCGGCACTTCGCCCAGTGCGGGTGCCTGCATCAGCCGCTGCACCAGCGCCTGGGTATCCTTGCGGCCCCGGAACTGCAGGCGCGCCGTGTCCTGCAGTGCCTGCAGGCGGCCACGGTCAAGCGCTGACAAGCGCAGCGGCGCGCCACGCTGGGCGAACAGGTCCGCCAACAGGGCCATGATCGGCTTCAGTCGCGCGGCCCGCAGTGCCAGGCGGGTGTTGTTGCCTGCCATCAACAGGACGTTCTCGTCGTCGCCGATGGCGTCCAGCTGGCCACGCATCCAGCGGGGATCGGACTGCAGCACCTGCTGCAGCAGCGGAACCATAGACACGTTGCGGCCTTCCACCTGGATGTCCAGACCCAGGTTGAACCAGCCCGCATCCGTCGGGTCCGCCTGGATGTCCAGGTCGATCTCATCCACCCGGGTGATGCGATGGCGGAAATCGTCGTCCGTCTCCACCTTCCAGCCCAAGGCTTCCAGGCGCGGCACGTCATCCAGCAGGAACCGTGTCCAGTCATGGGTGCGCAGCTGGAACTGCGGGCCAGCGCCGTCCAATGGCGCCCGCGGGTCCGTGTCGCGATACAGTCCCACCGTGCGCAGCTGGGCCTCGCGCCGTGATTCCTCAGCCAGGTCACGGGGCAGCAGGGCGAGCTGGCCCTCCGGATCGAGTGCGAACAGGCTCGGATCATCCAGGAACCGCACGTGCTCGTCGTACTCGAAGGCCACGGTCGCGATATCGGCCCATTGCGACGGGTCGCGGCGGCCGAGCCACGCCGGCCGGAACTCAATCGTATGCAGGCGCAGCACGGGGATCATCGCGCTGATCTGCAGGGTGGGCAGTGTGTCGCTTGCACCGGGGCGCGGCAGGGCAGGGTCGATCTGTTGCAGCATCTGTGCGACCACCGCTTCTTCGTTGGGTAACAGATTGGGCAGGCTCAGGAAGGCGTCGGCGTCCTCGGCCCTGACATCCAGCAGCAGCGGACCGACCTCGCCGGTGACCGGGTCCAGATAGCACGCACTCCGGCCCAGGACCACGCCTCTGGCGCCGCCTTCCACGCTCAACGTGGGTTCCAGCAGCGTCGCGCCCTGCGTCATGCCAACGGTCCAGCCCAGTTCGCCGCGGCGTGGAGCTCCTGACCGGGCCGGCACGTCGCCGTGCGTACCGCAGGAGACCCAGCCATGGCCGCTGGAGACGATCAACTGCAGGGTGGCCGCGAAGTCGATCCATTCGTCCTTCGTCGCGGGCTGCCGCTGGGTGCGTAGCTGGATCATCACCGCCAGATCAGTCGGCGTGAGATAGGCCGGAGGATCCAGCAGCAGGTCCGCGGTGATATCCATCCACTTGCCCGTGCTGATCGCACCATCGGCCCCGTACTTGACGCGCCGGACCAGCACGGCGGGGTGGTGGTTGTAGGTGGACAGTTCGAAGATGACACCGTTCCGGCGTGGTTGGGCCGGCCGGATCCGCGCGCTCTGCCAACGCGAAAGCTCTGCCAGCAGTTCAGGACGCGGCGGTTGCGTCAGGTCCTGTTCGGTCAGGGGGCTCTCGTCGTCCATGGCAAGCGAATCCAGCATGTACGAGACCAGCACCGCCGCCACATGCTTGCAGGTGCGGCCGACGGGGCAGGAACAGGCACTCTGCAGGCGGCTGCGCGCGGTGCGCGTACTGGCCGTCAGATCGATCTCCACGTAGTAGGGATGCCTGGCCGAACCCTGTACCTCGGCGGTCAGCAGGCCATCGCGAAGTTGCCGGTTGCGCACGCCACCCAGGCACTGCTCGCTTTTCTGCAGTGTCCATTCGTCGATCCAGCGGAACAGGTCTTCGTCTGTGAAGGTCGGCGTCATCGTAGATCGAGGGGCGTAGGCGCTGAAGCACCCTTCTGCGTGGAATCGCCCATTCTACCCAATGCCCGCCTGGTGCTCCGTCAATGCTGCGGCGCATCCAGGCCCTTCGCCGCCCTCCAGCTAGAATGCGGTCATCCTCAACGTGCAGGGTAGTACAGCAATGCAGCAATCGACTTCCACCGGCAAGCGCGGCAAGCGCTTCGCCAGTGCGGCGGAGGCCCTGCAAGGGGTGGTCGCCGATGGCCAGACGCTGGCCGTGGGCGGCTTCGGCCTGTGTGGCATTCCCGAGGCGCTGATCGCCGCGCTGCGTGACAGTGGCGCCAAGGGCCTGACCGTGATCTCCAACAATGCCGGCGTCGATGGTTTCGGCCTGGGCCAGCTGCTGGAAACCCGCCAGATCAAGAAGATGATCTCGTCCTACGTGGGCGAGAACAAGGAATTCGAGCGCCAGTTCCTGGCCGGCGAGCTGGAGCTGGAATTCAATCCGCAGGGCACCCTGGCCGAGCGCCTGCGTGCCGGCGGCGCGGGCATCCCGGCGTTCTTCACCGCCACCGGCTACGGCACCGTGGTGGCCGAGGGCAAGGAAACCCGCGAGTTCGACGGCAAGCACTACGTGATGGAGACCGCGCTGCGTGCCGACGTGGCGCTGGTCAAGGCGTGGAAGGCCGACGAGGCTGGCAATCTGGTGTTCCGCAAGACCGCACGCAACTTCAACCCGGCCTGCGCGATGGCCGGCAAGGTCTGCATCGTGGAAGTTGAAGAGGTGGTGCCGGTCGGCACGATCGATCCCGACCAGGTGCACCTGCCGGGCATCTACGTGCACCGTATCGTGCACAACCCGCATCCTGAAAAGCGTATCGAACAGCGCACCATCCGCGCGGAGGGCAACTGACATGGCGTGGACCCGCGATGAGATGGCGGCACGCGCCGCCCGCGAACTGACCGATGGTGCCTACGTGAACCTGGGCATCGGCCTGCCGACCCTGGTTGCCAACCACATTCCCGAAGGCGTGGACGTGTGGCTGCAGTCGGAAAATGGCCTGCTCGGTATCGGCCCGTTCCCGACCGATGCCGAAGTCGATGCCGACCTGATCAACGCCGGCAAGCAGACCGTGACCGCACGCGCCGGTGCCAGCTACTTCGGCAGCCACGACAGCTTCGCGATGATCCGCGGCGGCCACGTCAACCTGGCCATCCTCGGCGCCATGCAGGTCACCCACAAGGGCGACCTGGCCAACTGGATGGTGCCCGGCAAGATGGTCAAGGGCATGGGCGGCGCGATGGACCTGGTGGCCGGCGTGCAGCGCGTGGTGGTATTGATGGAGCACACCGCCAAGAACGGCGAACACAAGATCCTGGCCGAATGCACGCTGCCGCTGACGGGTGTGGGCGTGGTCGACCGCATCATCACCGATCTGGCCGTGTTCGACGTGACTGACAAGGGACTGCTGCTGGTGGAAGCCGCGCCGGGTGTCAGCGATGAAGAACTGAAGGAAAAGACGGGCGTCGCGTTCCAGCGCTGAAGTCAACGATGTTGCCGCGCAGCGCCAGCCTCAGGGCTGGCGTTGTGGGCCTGCGACGACGTAGCCTGCGTTGGCAACAAGGTCCGGCAGCAACTGTATGACCGAGTCAAATGCACTGTCGTTGTCCAGCTCAGTGGGATAGCAGTGCGCATCCAGTAGGGATCGCAGCGCCGCTGCCCGCAGCCACATCGTGTCTGCTGCCTGCGGCGTTGGCGCGCGCGTCAGCCCAAGCCGGGCTGCCCAGCGCAGATGACTGCGCGAAACGACGATTGCCTCCCGGGTGGATGTCGCGAGCATGCCCAGCGCAGGTTTCTCGCTGAACTGCTGAAGCGCGGCATCGATAGCGGCCGCCCCGGGTAGCTGCTGTCCAGCTTCGCGGCTTCCGCGCAGATCCAGCCAGCAGGCCAGCAATGATGGATCCGGACCGAAGGTTTCCAGAGTCTGCAGGATGCTGGGCAATACATTGCCAGCATGGCCGATGATATCGACCGCAGCGTCCTGCGGGCGTAGCGCGGTTGGAATGAACACTCGGTAGCTCACCCCCAGTTTGCACGCGGCATCACAAGCGGTGGTGATCAACTCGGGATCATCAATGAGAACCAGCAGGCAAACCTGCAGGGGTGAGGCGAGCGGAGTCGGGGACAGCGCTTGGCGCGTCGCGTCGAGCCAGGCATGCCCAAGCCGTGCATCCGGTTCCAGCACGGCGCCTTCTGCCCATTCGTTCCAGGCGTTGATGAACACCATCCGCTGGGTCGCCGGCGCCGGGGCCAGGCGTTCATGGATCGTGGTATGCAGCCAGTCGCGGTAGCCACGTGGTGAAGCGTGCAGGTAAACGCGGCCGCGACCGGAACGACGTGCTTCGTTGTCCCAACCAGGGTTTACGCCTGGGTATAGCGGATAGTCCGGCAGCGGGCGTGCTGCGATTTCTGCAGCCAGTTCGCGCCAGTCGCGCACATCGCCATTGAAGGCCGGATTGAGCAGCCATTGTTGCGCCGACAGCGAACGCGGATTACTCATGTTCGGCGGGAACTCTACTGCCGCATCGAACCCGATGTCGCGTGGATCCGGGCGCTCGAAGCCCTGCACGTACGCCAGGTGGATCTCGCCGACACCGTTGTCGCGACACCAGCGACGCCAGCGTTCGGCGGTCGCACGGGCGTCTGGCAGCAGGTGCGGGCGATAGACCAGCAGCATCGGCCGGCCCTCGACCTTCAATGCGCGGCGGTCGCGCAGGTAGGGCGCGACATGTGCGATGAAGGCCAGATCGTCCTCGGCGCTGTGCTGCTGGCCGATCAGGATGTCCTCGTCGCGGCCGTCCCAGCGTCGTGCCCAGTTCTCGTTGGCCCAGCACAGGCAGAACGGCAGTTCGATGCTGTCGTCTTCCAACCATTGGCGCAGCGGATCCTCCATCAGGGTGCGGCCGCTGAACCAGTAGTAGTAGAAGCAGAACGCGCCGATGCCGTACTCAGCTGCGAGGCGTGCCTGGTCCCGCATCACATGAGGGTTGCGCAGGTCATAGAAGCCCAGGTCTGCAGGCAGGCGCGGCTGGATGTGGCCCTCGAACTGCGGCAGGGCGCGGGTCACGTTGCGCCACTCGGTAAAGCCCTTGCCCCACCAGGCGTCGTTCTCTGGGAAGGTGTGGAACTGCGGCAGGTAGAAAGCGACCAGCGTCGCCGGCATGGGCGACGGCAATGCTCCCTCGCGCCAGGGCACGTGGCCGATCGCCGGCTCGTCGGCACGCCGGCGCAGCTGGGCGCTGGCGCGCGTGCCCCCCTCATCCTGCTGTCCCTTGGGCGGCGGCGGCACCCAGTCGCCATGCCGTGCCAACAGCCGGGTGCGCAATCGGTCGCGCTGCGCCTGCGGCAATGGCAAGGCCCGGAACAGGGCGCGCAGCAACGGGAACAGCGACTGGCGCAGGCTCATCGGGCGGGGCCTCGCGACAGGGGGCGGTAGGACGGGATCAGCATCTGGGCAACAGTCATGGCGCCATTTTCGGTGCTGGCGGCCATGACGGCAAACGGCGGCGTGCTAGCGTGTGACCATGCTGCTCCCCCACGACCTGCCCGATGCCGATGTCCAGCACCTGCCGGGCTGGCTGGCCGCGACCGATGCCGACCGGCTCCTGTCCGTGCTGCAGGCCGAAGTCCCCTGGGAAGTCCACCGCATCCGCATGTTCGGCAACTGGGTGGATTCGCCGCGGCTGAGCTGCTGGATCGGCGATCCGCAGGCGCGCTACCGCTATTCGGGGGCTGAATTCGTGCCGCACTTCTGGCCACCCGCGTTGCAGGCCATGCGTGATCGCCTGCAGGTGGAGGGCCTCGGCCGCTTCAACAGCGTGCTGCTGAACCGCTATCGCGGCGGCGGTGATTACATGGGCTGGCACAGCGATGACGAGCCGGAGCTGGGGCCGGCCCCGGTGATTGCTTCGCTGAGCCTGGGCGCAGCGCGGCGCTTCCTGCTGCGCCGGCGCGATGACCCGGCGCGGAAGGCCGAGTATCTGCTCGGCCACGGCGATCTGCTGGTGATGGCCGGTCAGACCCAACAGTTCTATCAGCACGCGCTGCCGAAGATGGCGCGGGTGCAGGGCGAGCGGATCAACCTGACGTTCCGCTGGATCACGCCGCGCTGATCGATCAGCGCGCGACGGTCGGCTGGTCGGCCTGTCCGCTCAGCAGCGTCCAGCCCACCACATCCTGCGCCAGCTGCTGCAGGCCGCGCTCGAAGGCCGCGGTCACCGCCGGTACGTCGGTGCTGCCGACCGGCTGCGCCTGGCGGAAGGTGCGGTCAGCCACCACGCGCTGGTCGGCGACGTGGATCAGCTTGGCGTTGACCTCGATCACCACCGTCGGCGTGGCCTGTCCCTGGTAATCCGATTCGAAGCGGCGCACGTCGGTGGACAGCTTGTAGTCGGCGCGGATGCCGGCGGTGCTGCGGGCCACGCCGCGGATGCGGCCGGAATCCTCGAAGCCGCGCAGCAGGGTGTCCTCGATCATGTCGGTGGCCGGCTGGGCCCAGCTGGCGCCCTTGTAGATCTCCAGCTGCGACGGCGTCGGCCGCACGTTGATGCGCGGACTGTCGACCATGCGCGCGGCGCTGGGTTTGGCCAGTACCAGCTGCCAGCTCGCCTGTGGCCACGCCGGGTCCGCCTTGACCTGCACGGACGGCGAGTACAGCGTCACTGCGGTTTTCTCGCTGCTGCCAAGGATGGAGCAGCCGCCCAGCAGGGTGACCATCGAAGCGGCCAGCAGCAGGCGCGGAAGGGTGGTCGGGCTCATTTGGGTTCGAACTCCTTCGGTGCGTCGCGGCCCAGCAGGTAGCGCGCGGGGTTGTTCTCGAGGCGGTCGCTGACCCGGCGCAGGTCGCGGATCAGGCCGCGCAGTTCGGTCAGCGTCGGGCCGAGCTGGCCGAGGCCATCGTTGGCGAAGCTGTTGATGGCAGCGCGGTTCTCGCCAAGGATCGAATCGGCGTTGCCGGCGGCCGAATCAAGCTTGGCCAGAGTGCCGTCGAGCTTGTCGATGATGCCCGGCAGCTGCTGCACCAGGTTCTTGTCCAGGCGCTCGATGGTGCCGTTGGTGGTCTTCAGCGTGGTGTCCAGGCTGCGGGCGGCGTCGCGCGCGCTGAGCAGCAGCGCCTGCGTGCCCTGGTCACGGTCGGCCAGACCACCGCTGATGGTTTCCAGGTTGGCCAGTGTCGCGTTGATCGAAGCCACGTTGCGGTCGCTGAGAATCTGGTCCATGCGCTCGACGATGCGGTTGGCGACGTCGGTGATGTTCTGCAGCGCCGACGGCGTGGTCGGGATGATCGGCGCCGGGTCCTTGTTGACCGTGGTCAGCGCCGGCGACTGCGGCGTGCCACCGCTGAGCTGGATGATCGACGGGCCGGTCAGGCTGGTGATCGCCAGCTTGGCGCGGGTATCGGTCTTGACCGGCGTGTTGGAGTTCAGGCGGATGCGCGCGACCACCTGGCGCGGGTCGTCCGGTACCAGGTTCAGTTCGGTGATCGAGCCCACGGCGATGCCGTTGTACTGCACCGGGCTGCCCACCGACAGGCCGGTAACCGCTTCGCGGAACACCACGCGGTATTCCTGCCAGGTGCGGTCGGAAGAGTACTTGGCGGCCCACAGGCCGAAGGCCAGCAGGGCCAGGCCGGTGATCAGGGTGAACGCGCCGATCAGCACGTAGTTGGCTTTGGTTTCCATGGCTCAGGCACTCTCGATCTGTTCGCCACGCGCGGCACGCGCGCGGGGTCCGTGGAAGTATTCCTGGATCCACGGATGATCCAGTTTCTCGATGTCAGGCAGCGGCGCATTGGCCACGACCTTGCGGTCGGCGATCACCGCTACCCGGTCGCAGATCGCGTACAGCGTGTCCAGGTCGTGGGTGATCAGGAACACGGTCAGTCCCAGCGCTTCCTGCAGGGTCTTGATCAGGCGGTCAAATGCAGCCGCACCGATCGGGTCGAGGCCTGCGGTCGGTTCGTCCAGGAACAGCAGCGGCGGATCCAGCGCCAGCGCCCGGGCCAGGCCGGCGCGCTTGCGCATGCCGCCGGACAGCTGCGAGGGCAGCTTGTTGATCGCATCGGCGGGCAAGCCGGCCAGCTTCACCTTCAGCAGCGCCAGTTCGTAGTGCCAGCGCTCGGGCAGTTCGCGATGGTGCTCCTTCAGCGGTACCTGCACGTTCTCGCCCACCGTCAGCGACGAGAACAACGCGCCGTCCTGGAACAGCACACCGGTGTTGCGTTCGATGTGCAGGCGGCTCTCGGCGTCGTCGGCGCGCGCGTCGCGGCCGAGCACTTCGATCTGCCCGGCATCGGGCACGCGCAGGCCGAGGATCGAGCGCATCAGCACCGATTTGCCGGTACCCGAACCGCCCACCACGCCGAGGATCTCACCGCGGCGCACGTCCAGGTCCAGGTCTTCATGCACGGTCTGGCTGCCGAAGCGGTTGACCAGACCACGCACGCGGATGGCCAGGTCATGGCCGTTGTCGTCCTGCATGGGAATTTCTTCGGGCGTCGCATGCGTGCTCATGTCACCAGTCCATGTGCATGAACCACAACGCCGCGAAGGCGTCGATGATGATCACCAGCGAGATGGTCTGCACCACGCTGGAGGTGGTGCGTTCGCCAACCGACTGCGCCGTGCCTTCGACCTTCAGGCCTTCCAGGCAGCCGATCAGGCCGATCACCAGCGCGAACACCGGCGCCTTCGACAGGCCGACCAGCATGTGCCGCACTTCCATCGTCTCGTGCATGCGCGCGATGTACATCTGCGGCGGAATATCCAGGTCGAACGCACCCACCGTGATGCCGCCGGCCAGACCGGCGACCATGGCGATGAAGGTCAGCAGGGGCAGGGTGACCAGCAGCGCCAGCAGCCGTGGCAGCACCAGCAGGTCGATCGGGTCCAGGCCCAGAGTGCGCATCGCATCGATTTCCTCGCGCGCTTTCATCGCACCGATCTGCGCGGTGAAGGCGCTGGCGGTGCGGCCGGCCAGCACGATCGCGGTCAGCAGTACCGCGAATTCGCGCAGGAAGGCAATGTTGACCAGTTCGACCACATAGATCTCGGCGCCGAAGTCGCGCAGGATGGTCGAGCCGAGGAAAGCGATCACCGCGCCAACCAGGTAGGACAGCAGTGCCACCAGCGGTACCGCGTCCAGCCCGACCTGCTCCATCTGATGCACGGTGGCGGTCAGACGGAAACGGCGGGGTTCCTTGACCAGGCGCGCGGCCTTGACCAGGTTCTCGCCGAGGAAACTGCACAGCGCCTTGATGTTGTGGCCGGTGGCATGGACGCTGACACCCAGCCGTTCCAGTGCAGCCAGCACGCCGAAGTCGCGCTTGGGCTTGGGCCGGTCGTCGGCCACTTCCTCGATGGTGCACACCAGCGCCTGGTGGTCCGGGCGGAACTTCAGTGCGTCCTCACCGAGGTCGGCGCGATGGGCCACGCGCAGCACCTGCAGCACGCCGGCCGAATCCATCTTCTCGATGGCGGTGGCATCGATGCCGGTTAGCGTGTCGGGAACGCCGCGCAGCACTTCGGCCGCGGCCAGCGCGGTCTTCAAGGTCCAGGTGCCGGACAGGCGGATCACGCCCGGGTCATGGGCATCCTGTTCGAGCTGGGGGGCGTGGTTCGGGGTCACTTGGGCCATTCGGGTCGCAGCATAACCGTTCTGTATTGGGCATCGCGTCGAACTCGGATGAATTTCTCCGGTAAGGCCCAGCCTAGGTAATACTACGGCGCATGTCCGCAGACGCTCACACGATCCCCACGCCCCAGGCCACCTACGCGCAGCGCGTGGCCTTCGTTTCCGAGATCGCCGGACGCCTGCACAGCTACGGCACAACGGCCCAGCGCCTGGAAACGGCAGTGGTGGCACTGGCCCGCCAGCTCGATCTGGATTGTGAACCGTGGTCGAATCCCACCGGTATCATCCTCAGCTTCAGCGACCCTGCGCAGGCGATCGGCTCCAGTGACATCACCCGCGTGATCCGCCTGGCCCCCGGCGAGAACGACCTGCACAAGCTCAGCGTGGCCGATCATATCGCCGAGGAAGTGGCCAACGGGCGGATGAGCATCGCCCAGGGCCACACCGCGCTGCGCCAGCTGGACAAGGATCCGGGCCGGCGCGGCAAGCTGCGCACCATCCTTTCGTTCACCCTCGGCGCGGCCGGTGTGGCCGGCATGTGGAAGCTGCCGTGGCTGGACATCGCGACTGCCGGTGTCATCGGCCTGATGATCGGCCTGCTCGGCATGGTCACCGACCGTCGCCCGGCCACCCGCGAAGCCGCCGAGGCACTGGCCGCGCTGCTGGCCGGCCTGGTCGCCACCCTGGTCGCGTCCTTCATCGGCGCGCTCAACCTCAACACGGTGATCATCGCCTCGCTGGTGGTGCTGCTGCCCGGCATGTCGCTGACGAATGCGGTCAATGAACTGGCCAGCCAGCACTGGGTGTCGGGTACCGCGCGCTTTGCCGGCGCGCTGACCACCATCATGAAGCTCAGCGTCGGCGCGATGATCGCGGTGACCCTGGCCGACGTGCTCGGGCTCGATCCGGTGATCCGCGCCACGCGGCCGCAGGGGCCGTGGGTGGAGTGGGGCTCACTGCTGACCGCAGCGTTTGCCTTCGCGATGCTGTTCAAGGCCAACCGCCGCGATTATCCGTGGGTGATCGCGGCCTCGGTCGCTGGTTATGCGATCTCCAAGTTCGGTGGCCACGCCTGGGGCGCGCCGGCTGGCATCTTCCTGTCGGCGATGCTGCTGACCGCCGGTGGCAATCTGTTCGGCCGCCTCGTCGGCCGCCCGGGCGCAATCATCCGCCTGCCCGGCATCATCATGATGGTGCCCGGCAGCACCAGCCTGCGCGGCGTGCTGACCCTGGTCCAGCAGCAGGACGTGGGCGCCGGCCAGAGCGTGTTCCTCACCGTGCTCAACGTGGTGATGGCGCTGGTCGCTGGCCTGCTGTTCGGCAACCTGCTGATGCCGGCCCGCAAAACCCTGTAATCGCCCTCTGGGCTGCTTCCTGTGGGTGTGGACCGTTGGTCCACACCCCTTTCCTTTCCGGGGAATGAAAAACGCCGGCTTTCGCCGGCGTTTTTCAGTGCATCCCGATCCGGCCTCAGGCCTTCTTGATCAGGAAATCTTCCGGCTTCTTGTTGCCCTTGGCGGTGAGCTCGGCCATCCAGCGCGGCTGCTTGCCACGGCCGGTCCAGGTTTCCTTCGGATTGGCCGGGTTGCGGTACTTCGGCGCAACCTTGCCCAGCTTGCGGCCAGCGGTCTTCGACGGTGCCTTGGCAACCTTGGCCACCTTGCGCGCGCGGGGGGCCGGGGCGTCGCCGAACAGTTCCTCGATGGTGTAACCCTCGGTCTTGGCCAGCTTGGTCAGCTGTGCCCGGACCTTGGTGATCGGCCGGCGCTTGGCGACGATGGTCTGCTGTTTCTTGGCGGTGCGGATCAGGGCGCCCAGCTCGCGTGCCGACAGGCCGGTCAGGTCAATGCTCATTTACGGTTACTCCGGAAACTAATAAGTGGACGGGACGAGCCAGTCCCTGGCGTCGCGGGACAGAATAAAGATGAATTAATCCCAGCACAAATGCAGACCGGTCATGGCCTGGCAGCATCCCGGCTGCATTGCGTCGATTTTGACCGGATTATGTCCGCTGCAATATTGCTCAAATGGGCGTCAGGCAAAAAAAAGACCGGGGCATGCCCCGGTCTTTTCCTGATCAACCCTGCAGGCCCTGCAGCAGGGTGGCCTTGTCCAGGCTTTCCGCTTCGCTGGCGCGGCGCGAACGGTACTCGTAGGTGCCGGCGGCCAGGCCACGTTCGCTGACCACCACGCGGTGCGGGATGCCGATCAGTTCCATGTCGGCGAACATCGCGCCCGGGCGCAGGCCACGGTCGTCGAGTGCCGCGTCCAGGCCCGCATCGCGCAGCTCCTGCAGCAGGTTGGCCGCGGCGTCGGCCACGGCGGCGTCGCCCTTCGGATTGATCACGCATACCACCACCTGCCACGGCGCCATCGCGTCCGGCCAGATGATGCCGGCATCGTCATGGTTCTGTTCGATCGCGGCAGCCACCACGCGCGAGATGCCGATGCCATAGCAGCCCATCGCCATCACCGCGGCCTTGCCGTTCTCGTCCAGAACGGTGGCATCCAGCGCTTCGGCATACTTGCGGCCGAGCTGGAACACGTGGCCGACTTCGATGCCACGGGCGATCTTCAGTTCACCACCGTCCAGCGCGCGGTCACCGGCACGCACGTTGCGGATGTCGGCCACTTCCGGTTCCGGCAGGTCGCGGCCCCAGTTGACGCCAGCCAGGTGGAAACCGGCTTCGTTGGCGCCGACGACGAAGTCGGACATCGCCGCCACTTCGCGATCGGCCACCACGCGGATGGCCTTGGCCGGGGCGACCGGGCCGAGGAAGCCCGGCACGCTGCCCAGGTGCTCGGCGATTTCCGCCTCACTGGCGAAGCGCTGCTCGTCCAGGCCGGCAACCTTGGCCAGCTTGATCTCGTTGACCTCATGGTCGCCGCGTACCAGCAGCAGCACGAACTGCTGTGCCTTGCCTTCGCCGGCGATCAGCGCCACCGATTTCACCGTGCGCTGCAGGTCGATGCCGAGCAGCGCCGCGACATCCTCGCAGGTCTTCTGGGTGGGGGTATCGACCTTGCGCATGGCTTCGCTGGCGGCCGCACGCGGTGCCGGATCGGCAGCGATCGCCGCTTCCATGTTGGCCGCGTAGTCCGAACCGGTGGAGAACACCAGCGCGTCTTCGCCGGAATCGGCGATGACGTGGAATTCCTGCGAGGCATCACCGCCGATCGCGCCGGAGTCGGCCTGCACCATGCGGAAATCCAGGCCGAGTCGGGTGAAGATGCGGCTGTAGGCCGACTTCATGTTCTCGTACTCGCGTACCAGGCACTCATCGTGCAGGTGGAACGAATAGGCGTCCTTCATCAGGAACTCGCGCGAACGCATCACGCCGAAGCGCGGACGGATCTCGTCGCGGAACTTGGTCTGCACCTGGTAGAAGTTGACCGGCAGCTGCTTGTAGCTGGACAGCTCGCTGCGCGCGAAGTCGCAGGCGGCTTCTTCGGCGGTCGGGCTGTAGCAGAACACCTGGTCCTTGCGGTCCTTGATCTTCAGCAGCTGCGGGCCGAACTTCTGCCAGCGCCCGGTCTGCTCCCACAGTTCCTTCGGCTGGATGGTCGGGATCTGGAATTCCACGGCACCGGCGCGGTCCATTTCCTCGCGCACGATGCGCTCGACCTTGCGCAGCACGCGCAGGCCCAGCGGCGACCAGGTGTACAGGCCCGATGCCAGCTTGCGGATCATGCCCGCGCGCAGCATCAGCCGGTGGCTGGTCAGCTCGGCGTCGCTGGGGGTTTCCTTGGTGGTGTGCAGGTGAAACTGGGAGAGGCGCATCGTCGGCTTCGGATAACGGCAGAGACGCCTATTCTGCCAGCCCGGCCGGGGGGAGGGGTATCGGCAGGGCTGCGCCCTGCACCCGCCTCAAGCAACGTCAACTGCAACTGCAACAGCGGGCTTCCCGTGGGATGGCGGGGTGGGTCCGGTTGCGGGGGACGCCGTAAATACGTCCCTGTGGCTCGGTCGCGCCATCCATGGCGCTCACGCCCTCGCAACCGGACCCACCCCGCCTTCGACAGTTTTCCGCGATCTGTCGCCCTTTTGTAGGGCCGAGCCATGCTCGGCTGCTGTTCGATCAATTCTCGAACTATTCAATTTCCATGGAGATTCATCCACGCATGGCGTGGATCTACTGACCACCGGGAATCTGTCGGGGGTGGGGCGGTGTCGGGTTGCGGGGTGTCAGCCGCATGGATGCGGCTGCCAAGCCTACATGGACGTACTTGCGGCGTCCCCGCAATCCGACACCGCCCCGCCATTCCACGGAATGCCCGCTTTTGACGTTGCCCTTGCCATTGCCTCTGCGGGTGCAGGGCTGCAAGCCCTGCCGATAACCCTCACTCCGCCGGGCAGTAGGCCTTGATGGCGGCTTCAGCCAATCCCTTCTGCGCGCTGCGCTGCTCCGGAGCCAACGGGGTATCGGCCTTGCCATCACCATCGGTGTCCTGCATCACCTGGCCGCCGCCGTCCAGCAGGGCCAGGTTGGCGCGGGCGGTGCTGCACTGCTCGGGCACCGGCGCGGCCGGGGTCTCGGCACTGGCCGCCGCCTGGGGACTGCGCGCCTGCGCCCGGGTCTCGAACTTCCTGCCCGCCGGCGGGGTCTCCGAATACTGGGTCACGCCATTGGCGTCCTTCCATTTGTAGACCGGGCCGGCCACGGCGTTGGCACTGGCCAACAGCAGCAGGCATCCAAGGCAGGACAGGGCACGCATGGCAAACTCCACGGAATGGGCGTAGAACGCCGATTGCAGCATTGGCGCCGAGCACTGGCAAGTCGATTAAACTGGATTCCATGGACCCGATCACACCGCCGCCGCGTTCGCGCACGATTTACCTGCTGCCCAACCTGTTCACCACAGCCGGCCTGTTTGCTGGCTTCTACGCGATCATCGCCGCGGCCAACGGGGACTTCGTCAACGCCAGCATCGCCGTGTTCGTGGCGGCGGTGATGGATGGCCTGGATGGGCGCGTGGCGCGCCTGACCGGCACCAGCAGCGAATTCGGCGTGCAGTACGACTCGCTGGCCGACCTGGTCAGCTTCGGCATGGCCCCGGCGCTGGTGATGTACCACTGGTCGCTGTCGTGGCTGAAGTTCGACGACCCGCTGCTGGGTCGCGTCGGCTGGGCCGTGGCCTTCCTGTATGCCGCCTGCGCGGCGCTGCGCCTGGCCCGCTTCAATACCCAGGTAGCGGTGGTTGACAAGCGCTGGTTCGTCGGCCTTGCCAGCCCGGCCGCAGCCGGCCTGATGATGTCCTTCGTCTGGGCCTTCGCCGATGGCAACCTGGGCTGGGACGGCAACCAGCTGCGCTACGTGGCGCTGGCGGTGACGATCATCGCGGCGCTGCTGATGGTCAGCCGCATCCGCTTCTGGAGCTTCAAGGGCGGCGGCGCCAAGGGCACCCGCTCCGACCGCGTGCCGTTCCTGGTACTGGCCCTGGTGCCAGTGGCGATCGCCATTGCGGTCATCGACCTGCCGCGCGTGCTGTTCGCGGTGGGCATCCTGTATGCCTTGTCGGGCCCGGTGATGTGGGCCGTGCAGCGCCTGCGCAAGAAGCCCGAGGCCGCGTGAGCGAGGACCTGCCCGTGCTGTGGTCACCGGCCCAGCAGGCCTGGCTGCAGGCCATGGGCTACACCGTCTATCACGACGGCCAGCTGGCCGCCGAGCTGGATGCCGCGCTGCAGCTGAGCGTGGCCGACGCCGAGGCGGCTGCCACACCAGCGGCGGAGCAGGCGCGGGCGTCAACCGCACCCGCGCGCGAACCTCTGGCTGCGGCCGCACCGGTTTCCCGCCAGGAACGCCCGGCGCCAGCGCGTCGCGAGACCCCGGTCAGCGCACCGGACACCGCGCCCGCGGCTGCCCGGCCGCTGCCTGGCGGCAATGCCCGGCAGCCGGTGGTGCGCCTGCCGGATCGCCTGCAGATCGCCTTGCTGCGCGCGTCCGGCTGCAATCCCAATGATCCGGCCACGCAGGCGCTGATGGACAGCTGGCCGCTGGACCAGCTGCGTCAGGACCCGGCCGCCAAGCGCGCGCTGTGGCCGCAGCTGCGCGCCCTGCGCAAGCGGGGTGCGCCATGAGTGCGGTCAGCCAGCCCGGTCCGGTCAGCCTGCGCGCGCTGCGCGAGAGCGACCTCAACGCGGTGATGGCGATTGAAGTACGCGGCTATCCGTTTCCCTGGACCCGCGGCATCTTCGTCGACTGCCTGCGTGCGGGCTATCCGGGCCTGGCCATGGAGCGTGATGGCCAGCTGATCGGCTATGGCGTGCTCAGCATCGCGGCCGACGAAGCCCATGTGCTGAACGTCTGCATCGATCCACTGACGCAGTCGCGTGGGCTCGGACGTCAGTTGCTGCGCGCGCTGGTACAGCTGGCCGGCGACCGGGGTGCGCAGCGTGTGTTCCTGGAAGTGCGTCCGTCCAACACACCCGCGCTGGCCTTGTACCACAGCGAAGGCTTCAACGAGATCGGTCGCCGCCCGCGTTACTACCCGGCCGCACAGGGCCGCGAAGACGCGGTGGTGATGGCGATCGAACTGGTCGACGGCGACCTGCAGGCGATGCCGCCGCTGTAACGGAGCAGGGTTGCCGGCCTGCGGCCGGCACTACCGATGGATCTCCGCTGTCATCGACACATCACCTGCCGTGGTAGGTGCCAGCCTTGGTTGGCACGCTTTCCTCACGCCAGCCGCAGTGCCAACACACCCCCGACGATCAACGCCGCCGCCAGCCAGCGCGCGCGCGGAATCCGTTCGCGCAGCAGGAACACCGAGATCAGCAACGCGAACAGGATCGACGATTCGCGCAACGCCGAGACCATCGCCACCGGCGCCTGGGTCATTGCCCACAACGCCATCGCATACGAGGTGGTGGTGCCGACGCCACCGGCCAGCCCCAGCGGCCAGTGCTGCCGCGCATAGTCCAGCACCGCGCCGCGGCGCGTGTACAGCGCCCACAGTGGCAGTGGAATGCCCGACAGCAGGAACAGCCACAACGTATAGCTGAGTGCGCTGCCGGACTGACGCGCGCCCTGCGCATCGACCAGCGTGTAGGTGGCGATCATCGCCGCGGTCAGCAGCGGCAGGCGCAGCTGGCCGCCGCGCGCGCCCAGCGCCATGCACAGGATGCCGGTGCTGACCAGCACCACGCCCAGCCACGCCGCAGGCGGCAGCTGCTCACCGAGCAGGGTGCCCGCCAGCGCGACCAGGATCGGCGCGCTGCCACGCATCAGTGGATAGGCCAGGCTCATGTCGACCTGCTGGTAACAGCGTGCGACCAGGCCGTAGTAGGTCACCTGCAGCAGCACCGACGCGCCCAGCCACGGCCAGCTGTGCGCGGCGGGAAATGGCAGGAAGGGCAGGGCGGCAGCCGACAGCAGCGCGGCACTGCCGGTCACCAGTACGGTGCCGAGGAACTTGTCCGGCCCGCGCTTGACGATCGCGTTCCAGCTGGCGTGCAGGGCTGCAGCGGCGAGAACCAGCAGGAAGATGGAAAGCGGCATCCGCCGATGATGCCATGCGCGGGAAATGTAGAGTCGAGCCATGCTCGACTGCTGTCATGAGTCGAGCACGGCTCGACTCTACAAAAGGAAACGCCGGGCAATACCCGGCGTTTCCCTGCGCTTACAGCTTCGCGCGCTGTTCGCGCAGGCCGGCCAGCTGGGTGTTCCAGTCGACCAGGCGCACGCGTTCCTGCTCGACCACCGCCGGCGGCACCTTGTCGGTGAACTTGGCGAGCTTGGTTTCGCTCTTCTCCTGCTCGCCTTCCACGCGCTTGATCTCCTTGTCCAGGCGGGCACGCTCGGCGTCGAGATCGACCAGGCCTTCCAGAGGCACCAGCAGCTTCAGTTCACCGACGATCGCGGCGGCAGCCGGCGGTGCGCTTTCGCCTTCGGCCAGCCACTGGATGCTGTCCAGCTTGAGCAGGAACGACAGCGAGGCGCTGAAACGTTCGATGCGCACGCGGTCCTGCTCCAGCCCGGCCTGCAGGCGCAGCGGCACCTGCCTGGACGGGGCGACGTTCAGTTCGCTGCGCACGCGACGCACCGCACTGATCACCGCCTTCAGCCATTCCACGTCGGCCTCGGCCTGGGTGAAATCACCGGCGAATTCGGCGGCGGTCGGGTAGGGGCGCAGCGACAGCGTGGTTTCGGCCAGGCCCAGGCGCGGGGCCAGCTGCTGCCACAGCTGTTCGGTGATGAACGGTGTGAGCGGGTGCAGCAGGCGCAGCAGCGCTTCCAGCACGTACAGCAGAGTGTGGCGGGTGCTTTCGGCGTCGGCGGCATCGGCACCATTCAGTGCCGGCTTGCTCAGCTCCAGGAACCAGTCGCAGAACTCGTTCCAGGCGAACTCGTACAGGCACTGCGCCAGCAGGTCGAAGCGGTAGTTGGCGTAGTGGCCCTGCGCCTCGGTGGACACCGCCGCCAGGCGCGCAAGGATCCAGCGCTCGGCATCGGTGCGCGGCGTCGGCACGCCGGTGAACGTTGCACCCTCGGTGTTCATCAGGGTGAAGCGGCTGGCGTTCCACAGCTTGTTGCAGAAGTTCTTGTAGCCCTCGGCGCGGTTCATGTCGAACTTGATGTCGCGGCCGTGGGTGGCCAGCGCGGCGATGGTGAAGCGCAGCGCGTCGGCACCGTGGGCAGCAATGCCGTCCGGGAATTCCTTGCGGGTGGCCTTCTCGATCTTCTCCACCATCTTCGGCTGCATCAGGCCGCCGGTGCGCTTGGCGACCAGATCGTCGATGGTGATGCCGTCGATGATGTCCAGCGGATCGAGCACGTTGCCCTTGCTCTTGGACATCTTCTGGCCCTGGCCGTCGCGGATCAGGCCGGTGAAGTAGACGTCCTTGAACGGGATCTTCCCGACCAGGTTGTCGGTGGCCATGATCATGCGCGCCACCCAGAAGAAGATGATGTCGAAGCCAGTGATCAGCACCGACGACGGCAGGTAGCGGTCGAAGCCGCGCTCGGCCATGGCCTGTTCGTTCGGCCAGCCCAGGGTGGAGAACGGCCACAGCTGCGAGGAGAACCAGGTCTCCAGCACGTCGCTTTCCTGGTTCAGCACCACGTCGCTGCCCAGGTTGTGCTTCGCCCGCACTTCCTCTTCGCTGCGACCGACGTAGCAGCTGCCGGTGGCTTCGTCGAACCACGCCGGAATGCGGTGGCCCCACCACAGCTGGCGGCTGATGCACCAGTCCTGGATGTTGTTCATCCAGTGGCGGTAAGTGTTGATCCAGTTCGGCGGCACGAAGGAAATGCTGCCGTCTTCGACCAGCTCCAGGCCACGCTTGGCCAGGTTGTCCATCTTCACGAACCACTGGTCGGTCAGGTACGGCTCGATCACCTGGCCGGTACGGTCGCCGCGCGGCACCTGCAGCTTGTGCGCCTTGGTCTCGACCAGGATGCCCAGGTCTTCCAGCTCGGCCAGCACGGCCTTGCGCGCGGCGTAGCGGTCCAGGCCCTGGAAACGCTCCGGCGCGTTTTCGTTCAGCGCCGCCACCGGGGTGAACAGGTTGATCATCGGCAGGCTGTGGCGCACGCCCACTTCGTAGTCGTTGAAATCGTGCGCCGGGGTGACCTTGACCACGCCGGTGCCGAAGGCACGGTCCACGTAGTCGTCGGCGATCACCGGGACGCGGCGGCCGGTCAGCGGCAGCACCACGCTCTTGCCGATCAGATGTGCATAGCGCTCGTCTTCCGGGTGCACCATCACCGCGGTATCGCCCAGCAGGGTTTCCGGGCGGGTGGTGGCGACGACCAGGTAGTCGCGGGTTTCGCGCAGGGTTTCCACGCCGTCGGCATCGCGCTCGACGTGTTCGTAGCTCAGGCCCTCATCCAGCGTGTAGGCGATCGACCACAGGAAGCCGTCTTCCTCGGCGCTTTCCACTTCCAGGTCGGAAATGGCGGTCTTCAGCACCGGGTCCCAGTTGACCAGGCGCTGGCCGCGGTAGATCAGGCCCTGCTCGTACCAGCGCACGAAGGCCTCGTTGACCGCCGCCGACGGCTGCGGGTCCATGGTGAAGGTGCTGCGCGACCAGTCGGCGGAGGTGCCGAGGCGGCGCATCTGGCGTTCGATGGTGTCGCCGGACTGCTGCTTCCACTCCCAGACCTTGCCGATGAAGCCTTCGCGGCCCAGCGAATCGCGGGTCTCGCCCTTACCTTCCAGCGCCAGGTTGCGGCTGACCACCATTTCGGTGGCGATGCCGGCATGATCGGTACCGACCTGCCACAGGGTGTCGTAGCCACGCATGCGGTGGTAGCGCACCAGCGCGTCCATCAGGGTCTGCTGGAAGGCGTGGCCCATGTGCAGGGTGCCGGTCACGTTCGGCGGCGGCAGCAGGATGGTGTACGGCTCGCCCGTGCCGGACGGCTTGAAGTGGCCGGCCTTCTCCCAGGCCTCGTAGAGGTCGGTCTCGAAGGACTTCGGGTCGTAACTGGAGGCGAGTTGGGTCATGCGGGGGAACCGGTAATCAAGGCGGAAGGGAGATCAGCGCGGCCCGAGGGCGCGCCGGATCTTCTGGTCGGTGTGGTACTGGCTGACCGCGTAGGCGGCCCAGATGGCGGCGGGCAGCCAGCCGATCAGGGTGATCTGCAGGATCAGGCAGACAATGCCGGCAAACGGCCGGCCGATGGTGAAGAAGGACAGCCAGGGAAGAATCAGGGCGATCAACAGGCGCATCAAGGGGTCCTCGCTGGACTTACATGTCGTGCTTGTTCAGGTCGTAACCGGCGGCCTTGTACTGGCGCCAGCGTTCGCGCAGCGGTTCGCGCGCTTCCGGGTCGGCCGGAACCACTTCCAGCACGCGCTCGCACTCGCCCAGCCAGGGTTCATCACGCAGGTTGATCACCAGCGGGCGCGCCGGTGCCTCGGTGCCGGGCACGGCAATCAGCACCAGGGCTTCTTCCTCGTCCATGTCCTCGCCGGCGATCTGGTGCGGGATGTAGGCATCGTTGTCGAACGCCCACAGCAGTTCGTCCAGCTCCTCGGCCTGGGCCTGGTCGCGGGCCAGCACCAGGGTGAACAACCCGGCGTCGTTGGCCTTGCGCGCCAGCTCGCAGACCAGGCGCAACGGCTCGGTCAGGAAGCGGGGCTTGGCGATCAGGTAGAAGTCGGCGCGGGGCATGGCAGGGTCCGGGTCAGGCAGGGGCCCGGCAGTGCCGGGCGAGGCCCTGGCCGGCGGGCGCCGGCCAGGGTCGGGTACGGCATCAGGCGCGGGCGACCTGGTCCAGCAGCCACTGGCTCAGCAGGCCGACCGGGCGGCCGGTGGCCATGCCACGCTTACCTTCATCGCTGGCCACGCCGGCGATGTCCAGGTGGGCCCAGCGCTGGCCTTCGGCGAAGCGCGACAGGAAGCAGCCGGCGGTGATCGCACCGGCCCAGCGGCCGCCGATGTTGTAGACGTCGGCGAAGGTCGAATCCAGCATCGGCTGGTACTCGTCCCACAGCGGCAGGCGCCAGGCGCGGTCGAACACGTGCTCGCCGGCGGCCAGCAGCTCGTTGGCCAGGTCGTCGTGCTTGCTCATCAGGCCGGCGGTCTGGTGGCCCAGGGCGACCATGCAGGCGCCGGTCAGGGTGGCGACGTCGACCAGCGCGGCCGGCTCGAAGCGCTGCGCGTAGGTCAGCGCATCGCACAGGATCAGGCGGCCTTCGGCGTCGGTGTTGCCCACTTCGATGGTCTTGCCCGACATCGAGGTGATCACGTCGGACGGACGGTAGGCGTTGCCGTCGATGGCGTTTTCCACCGCCGGCACCACCACCACCAGGTTCAGCGGCAGCTTGGCCTTGACCGCAGCGACGAAGGTGCCGATGACGTTAGCGCCACCGCACATGTCGTACTTCATCTCTTCGATGCCGCCCTGGGTCTTCAGGTTGACGCCACCGGTATCGAAGGTGATGCCCTTGCCGACCAGCACGTACGGCTTGGCGTCGCCGCCATTGTTCCACTTCAGCACGACCAGGCGCGGGCGGTTGGCCGAACCACGGGCCACGGCCAGCAGCGAGCCCATGCCCAGTGCTTCCATCTGGTGCTCGTCGAGGATCTCGGCTTCGGCACCGTCGTGCTCGCCGGCGAACTTCACGCCGACCTCGGCCAGATGGGCCGGGGTGCAGTAGTTCGGCGGCAGGTTGCCCAGTTCGCGGGCGAACTCGACACCGGCGGCGATGGCCTGGCCCTGAGCCAGGGCCTGCGCGTCGTCACCGGCGATGGCCAGCTGGGCCAGGCCGGCGTCGTCGGCCTTCTTCTTGCCCAGGGTGGCGGTGTAGCGGTACGCGGCGTGATCGGCGGCGATCACCGCCTGGCGGATCGCCCAGGCCGCGTCGCGGTCCTTCACCGCCACTTCGGACAGGGTGAACAGTGCGCTGCGGGCAGCACCAGCCTTCAGCGCGCGCACGGCGTCGCCGACGGCCTTCAGGTACTGCGGCACGCCGAAACGGGCGACTTCGCCGAGGCCGACCACCAGCACGCGCGGGGCGGTCACGCCCGGCAGGTCATGCAGCAGGGTGGTGGCGCCGGTCTTGCCGGACAGGTCGCCGCGCTGGGCCAGGGCGGCCAGGCGGCCACCGCTGGCGGCGTCCAGGGCCTGTGCGGCCGGGGTCAGGGTATGGTCGGCATACGCGCCAACCACCAGGCAATCGACGGTGGCGGCGGCCGGAGCAACGTGGTTCAGGGTGAATTCGAGGGCCATTGAGCAGATTCCATTGGCGAGTCCGTACAATCGCAGGCCGTTTACGCCCAGACAGTAGACTGGGCGGCACCGCGAACGAACCCCAGAGTTTAAACCACCGCCCCATGCTGAAGCTCGACCGATACCTGCTGGGCGATTTCGTCCAGAGTTTCCTGGCTACCCTGATCGTCCTGCTGGTGGTCAGCGTGGGCGGCGTGCTGGTGGACATCCTCGGCAACATCGCCGACGGGCGCCTGCCGGCCAAGCTGCTGTTCTCGCAGCTGGGCCTGCAGTTCATCGCCTACCTGCCGCTGATCCTGCCGCTGGCGCTGATGCTGGGCCTGCTGCTGGCCATCGCGCGCCTGTACCGCGACTCGGAAATGGCAGTGATCACCGCCATTGGTGTCGGCCCCAAGCGACTGCTGCGGCCACTGCTGATGCTGGTGGTGCCGGTGGTGGCCCTGGTGGGCGCCTGCTCGCTGTGGCTGGGCCCGTGGGCCGGCCGGGTGGCCGAGCAGATGATCATCGAGGCCAACCGCAGCGTGCTGATGGCCGGTCTGGAGCCGGGCCGCTTCACCCCGCTGCCCAATGGCGGCGTGGTCTACCTGTCCTCGATCTCGCCCGATGGCACCCAGCTGGGCAAGGTGTTCCTGCAGCGCCAGAAGGATGACCGCCTGGAGGTGGTGTCGGCCAATGGCGGCCGCATGTTCTTCGAGGGCACCCGTCAGCGCTTCCTGGAGTTGGATGACGGCCACCAGGTGGAAGGGCCGGTGGCTGGTGGCCTGGACTACCGCCTGGCGACCTTTGCCCGCAATGACGTGGCCCTGCCCGATGGCGCGCAGACCCGCACCGAGGATGACCCGGAACTGATGCCGACCCTGCAGCTGATCGGCGATGAGCGTCCGCAGGCGCAGGCGCAGCTGCACCGCCGCCTGGCGCCGCCGCTGATCGCGCTGGCGTTCGCCCTGCTGACCGTGCCGCTGGGCCGCAGCTCGCCGCGCCAGCAGCGCTACGGCCGCATGATGCTGGCGCTGATGGCCTACATGGTCGGCACCAATCTGATGTTCATCGGCAGCGGCTGGATCGCCAACGGCAAGATCCCCCCTGCGCTTGGCCTGTGGTGGTTGACCCTGCCGTTGCTGGCGCTGGCAATCTGGATGTATGCACGTGATGGCCGCCTGGGCCGCCCGAAGGGAGCCCGCGCATGAGGCTGCGCCCGATGCGTTTCGACCTGTACCTGGGCCGGTCGGTGTTCACCACGGTGCTGCTGACCTGGGCCGTGCTGGTCGGCCTGGACGTGGTGATGGCGTTCTCCGGCGAGTTCAAGGACATCGGCAAGAACGGCTACACGCTGGGCCATGCCGCCGCCTGGGTGCTGTATACGGTGCCACGCCGCGCCTACACCATGTTCCCCACCGCCGCGGTGATCGGTGCACTGATGGGCCTGGGCCAGCTGGCAGCGACCTCGGAGCTGACCGCGCTGCGTGCGCTGGGCCTGTCGCGCAAGCGCCTGAGCGTTTCAGTGGCGATTGCGCTGTCGCTGCTGACCGCGGTGATGGTGTTCAGCGCGGAGACCCTGGGCCCCTGGGGCCAGGACCGCGCCGATGCGTTGAAGTCCAGCGCCAAGTGGGGGCGGGATATCGCCACCAGCCGCTACTCGGGCCTGTGGGCACGCGAGGGCGATACCTTCCTCAACGCGCAGAGCGGCGAGGAGCAGCTGGTCGGCGACAAGGGCACGCGCCTGATCCTGCGCGACGTGCGCCTGTACCGCATCGCCGAGAATGGGGGCATCGCCTCATTGACCCATGCCGACACCGCCGAGCATGACAAGGATGGCTGGGTGCTGACCGGGGTACGTCGCGATACCTTCGGCGAGCGCTCGGCGACCCGCCAGGAAATCGCGCGCGAACCGTGGAATTCGAAGCTGGATGCGGCCGCATTGGCCACCGGCATCGCCAAGCCGCGCAACCTCAGCCTGGCCGAACTGAGCACCAGCATCACCTACCGGCAGCGCAACGGGCTGGACGCGCGTGACTTCGAGGACGTGTACTGGAGCCGCTGGTTCTACCCGGTGAACGTGCTGGCGCTGTGCCTGGCGGCGGTGCCGTTCGCGTTCGGTTCGCTGCGCAGCGGCGGCATGGGCAAGCGCCTGTTTCTGGGCATCCTGTTCGCGCTGGGCTTCTGGTTGCTGCAGCTGTTCTTCGGGCGCATGGCCGGCGCGCTGAAGTTCGATTACCGCATTGCCTATGCGCTGCCACCGATCGTGATGCTGGCGGTGTCCGGACTGCTGTTCCGGCGCAAATCGGGTTGATTCCCAGGGAGCCGGGCAAGGCCCGGCTGTTTCCGTTTCACTTCAAGGACGAACATGAGCTTCCAACGCTTTCTGCCGTACATCGCGGCCGTGCTGCTTTCTGCCGGCTGCAGCCGGTCCACCGTCGACTTCGAGATCGACAACCCGACGGATGCACCGCTGACCTTGTCGGTCGACCAGCAGGTGCATACCCTGCCGCCGCACACCTCCATGCCCCTGGTCCTGGAGCCGGGCCAGTACCGGCTGCAGAGCGAGAAGATCGGCAGCGTCCGCATGGTTGTCTACGCCGACGGGATCGGTGGGCTGATCAACCCGGCCATGGCCGAGTACGTGATCGTCACCGAGCAGTACGTCACCAGCAAGACCAATACCGGCAACCTGGCATCGAAGATCGAACTGAACGATGTGGAGATCGAGGGTCCCTACGTGAAGGCGACCGGCTTCTTCATTCCGCGCCGTTGGGACGCAGGACTGAAGGACGAGCTGCCTGACACGGTGGTCTCCAGCAGCCCGGATACCTCGTCCGACTACCGGACCAAGCTCTACAACGTGCCCGGCTTCTTCGAATACCTGGATGCCGGGGACGAGCTGAAGGAGGCTTTCGGGCCGGATGGCTACCGGCCGCCGGCAGCATCGGTGGCTTTCACTGCCGCCCAGCTGCCGCCGCTTCCGGCGGCCTATGAGGCCCAGGGCAAACCGATGCGCGAGCTGTACGCGCAGTACCTTGCCGCAACCGATGCAGGCGAGCAGAAGCGCCTGAAGAAGGCCAGCCTGAAACTGTGGCAGGAGTTCGTGAAGACCCGTGCGCAGTTGAGCGGACAGTCGCCGGTGGCTGACGATGTGCAGGCCAATGCGTTTGCGTCCGCCTTCTTCGACCTCTGGACGCAGCCGGCGGTGATCCTGCCGGACCCGGCGCCAGCCGGCTGATCGCTGCGTTGATCGTGTAGAGCCGAGCCCATGCTCGGCTCTACACGTGGTGCATCACTGCTTCGGCATGCGCATCAGGCGGGTGCCGCTGGCGCGGTCGTGCCAGGTCAGGCGGTCGCGGTCGACCCATGCCCACCAGAACCCCAGTCCACCCAGCAGCAGCGACAGTGAGCCCACCGCGAAGCGCAGCCACAGTTGGCCGCGCCGCAGCGGCGTGCCATCGCTCGATTGCAGTTTCAGCCGCCACGGTCGCATGCCCAGCGTCTGTCCGCCACGGCGCCAGCTGGCCGTGGCGTACCACCCCGTGATTCCCCAGCACACCGCCCACAGCAGCCACTGCCAGGCACTGAACGGTGCGATGTTCTCGCGCTGCGCGTGGCCGCTGAAGGTGTAGGCGAGGGTGAACAGCGTGCCGGCCAGCATCCACAGCGCCAGCACCGGCAGTGCGTCGTAGACCATCGCCAGCACGCGCCAGGCCAACAAGGCACGTGGGCGGGGCATTTCGGTAGCGGCCGCAGGGGCCGTGTCGGTGGCGGGGCGGGACATGCGCCGAGCATACGCAAAGCTGGCCGCGCCCGCAGTGGCCCTCGTATCCTGCACCCATGGCCCTTGTTTCCACCCCCGCCGAACGCCGCCAGCTGGTGCAGCAACTGCCCGAGCTGCGCGCCGACGACAGCGCGCGCATCCAGCGCTTCCTCGATGCGATCTGGGCCGAGAACGGCCTGGCCCGCGCCACCCTCGACAGCTACCGGCGCGACCTGGAAGGGCTGGCGCGCTGGATGGATGGACGCGACGGTGGCCTGGCCGGCATCGAGCGCCCGGGGTTGTTCGATTACCTGGCCTGGCGCACCCGGCATGGCTGGTCGCCGCGCAGCAATGCGCGCCTGCTGTCGGCGCTGCGCGCGTTCTTCGCCGATGGCGTGCGCCGTGGTGAACGCAGCGAGGACCCCAGTGCACTGCTGGACCCGCCGAAGCTGCCGCGGCTGTTGCCGAAGGCGCTGGCCGAAAGCCAGATCGACGCACTGTTGGCGGCGCCGGACATCGACAGTCCGCTGGGCCTGCGCGACCGTGCCATGCTGGAGCTGATGTATGCGGCCGGCCTGCGCGTGAGCGAGCTGGTGCTGCTACCGGCCACGGCAGTCAACCTGCGCCAGGGCGTGCTGAGGGTCACGGGCAAGGGCAGCAAGGAGCGGCTGGTGCCGCTGGGCGAGGAATCGCAGCACTGGCTGGAGCGCTATCTGCAGGCGTCGCGCCCGCAACTGGTCGGCAAGGGCAAGGTGCAGGCGCTGGCCGATGGGCAGACCCCATTGTTTGTCGAGCCGACGCTGCATGCGCTGACCCGCCAGGCGTTCTGGCATCTGGTCAAGCGCCACGCGCAGGTGGCCGGTATCGATCCGGTGCGGATCAGCCCGCATGGCCTGCGCCACAGCTTCGCCACGCATCTGCTCAACCGCGGCGCCGACCTGCGCGCGCTGCAGATGCTGCTCGGCCACAGCTCGCTTTCGACCACCCAGATCTACACCTTGGTGGCCCGCGAACACCTGCAGAAGCTGCACGCGCGCCACCATCCGCGCGGCTGAGCAGCGGCCTGAACCCCGGCCTCGGACGGTGGGCAGTGTCGCGGCCCGGTAGCGGCGGCTGTGTCAGAATCCGGGGTCTTCTTCTGTCGCGGACCGCTCCATGCTCCGATTTGCCATCGCCGCCGTGTTCGGTGCGCTCAGCCTGACCGCCTGCGCCCAGCCGGCTCCGCCGGCCGCCAAGGCACCCGCCGCGGCTGCGGCCAAGGCCGTCCCGGCCGCCAACGCTTCGGCCGACCAGGCCGTACGCGCCGCGCTGACCGCCCTGAATCCCGGCTTCCAGGTGGACTACATTGGCGCTGCGCCGTTCCCCGGCTTCCGCGAAGTGGTGGTCTCCGGCCAGTTGCTGTACGTGTCCGACGATGGCCGCTACCTGTTCCAGTCGCAGCCCTACGACACGCGTGCCAAGGGCCCGGCCAACAGCGAGGGCCTGCTCGGCTACCGCCGCGATCTGCTGGCCAAGGCCAACCACGGCGACCGCATCGTATTCGCTGCGCCCAATGCCAAGTACACCATCAGCGTGTTCACCGACATCGAGTGCGGCTACTGCCGCAAGCTGCATCAGGACATCGCAGAGCTCAACCGCAACGGCATCTCGGTCGAGTACCTGGCATTCCCGCGCATGGGCCTGGGCAGCAAGGACTACACCGACATGATTTCGGTCTGGTGTGCAGCGGATCGCCGCCAGGCCCTGACCAACGCCAAGCGCGGTGGCAGTGTGCCGGCCAAGAACTGCACCAACCCGGTGGCGATGCAGTACGCGCTGGGCCAGCAGTTGGGCGTGAACGGCACGCCGGCGATCTTCGCGCCGGATGGCACCCAGCTGGGCGGTTACCTGCCGCCGGCGCAGCTGCGTGCGGCGCTGGACAAGCTGTCCGAGAAGCGCTGACGCGGAATCGTAGCGTCGAGGCATGCTCGACTGAGGGACCATCAGCCGAGCATGGGCTCGGCGCTACAGATCAGAGGCCGGGGGCGCACAATGCGCCCCCGGCTTTTTGCTTATTTCAGGCCATCACTGACCGCCTTGGTCAGCGTGCCCTGCGCATCGTCACCGCTGAACTCCCAGACGAACGCGCCGCCCAGGCCCTGGGTCTTCACGTAGCCCATCTTGCGGGTGATGTTGGCCGGAGTGTCGAAGCTCCACAGCGTGCTGCCGTTGTAGATCCAGGTGGCACCGGCCGTGTTGTCGGTGTAGCCCGGCCACGCCAGGTTCTTCAGCACCTTCCAGTCTTCGATGCCGGCTTCATACGTGCCCGGGGCGGCGCCGGTCGCGGTCTGGTACAGGCCGTTGTTGGCGTTGGTCACACCGGTCCAGCCACGCCCGTAGTAGCCGATGCCCAGGTTGAGCTTGGCGGCGGGCACGCCACGGCTGATGAGGGCCTCGATGGCGTCGTTGCTGTTGTAGAGCTTCTGGTCGCCGGTGGACGGATCATTCGGCGAATCGAACAGCGCCGACTGGTGATTGGTCTTCGCATCCCACGCGCCGTGGAAGTCGTAGGTCATCACGTTGATGTAGTCCAGGTACGGGTGGTACGCGGCCGGATCAGTGACGCGGATCTTGTCGATGCCGGCACCCACCGCCACCGTCAGCAACAGGCCCGGACGCACCGCATCGAGCTGGCGGCGGAACTCGGCCATCAGCGCGGTGAAGTTGGCGTTGTCCTCCGGCTTGCCGCATTCGATGCCACAGGCCACCGGGTACTCCCAGTCGACGTCGATGCCGTCGAACACGCCCAGTGCGGCACCGGCGCCACCGGCACCGTCGGTCACCGGCAGGTTGCCCTTGATGTAGGCGTCGATGCACGAGGCGACGAAGGCCTGGCGGTTTTCCGGACGCGCCGCGCTGGAGAAACCACGCGACCAGGTCCAGCCACCCAGCGAGATCAGCACCTTCATGCCCGGGTACTTGGCCTTGAGCTGCTTGAGCTGGTTCCAGTTACCGCGCAACGGCTGGTCCCAGGTATCGGCGCTGCCGCTGACGCTCTCGGCGGCACTGAAGGCCTTGGTGTAGTCGGCGAAGGCATCGCCACCGGCACCGCTGTTCGGATCCGACGGCTGGGTGATGCCCACTTCGCAGCGGTTGTTGCGCACGTTGCCGAACGCGTAGTTGATGTGGGTCAGGCGTGCGGCCGAGCCACTGCTGTCGATGTTCTTGACCCGGTAGTTGCGGCCGTAGATGCCCCACTGGGTGAAGTAACCGATCACCCGCTTGCCGGTGGTGCCGCCGTCGCCGGCCAGCGTAGTGGCGCTGATCTCGGTGCCCTGGGCCGAGGCGTTGCCGGCGTTGTCGCGGGCACGAACCCGGTAGCGGTAGGTGGTGGAGGCAGTCAGCCCGCCATCGATGTAGCTGGCGCTGGACGGTGAACCGACCAGGCTGCCGTTGCGGTACACGTCGTAGCCGGCCACGCCGCTGCCACCGGTGTTGTCGGTGGACGGGCTCCAGCTGAGCGCGATGCTGTTGGCGGTGCGGGTGCCGACCGCCAGCCCGCCCGGCACGCTCGGTGCGGTGGTGTCGCCACCGGCGGCGTTGACGGTGATGGTGATGGTCGCGGTGCTGGTGGTGGCGTTGTTGTTGTCGGTCGCGACTGCACGCAGGGTGTGGCTGCCGGCGCTGGCATTAGCCCAGCTGGCCGCGTACGGCGCACTGGTGGTCACGCCCAGCGTGCTGCCATCGCGGAAGAACTCGACCTTGGCGACGCTGCCGTCCGGATCACTGGCGTTGGCGGTCACGTTGACCGTGCTGCCGGCGCTGAAGGTGGCGCCGTTGGCCGGCGAGGTCAGGCTGACCACCGGCGGCTGGTTGCTGCCGCTGCCATCGCAGGCACCGAGGTTGGTGTAGTAGGGCGCACCGGCCGGATGGTCCGGCGGCGCGTTCCAGATGTCCTGGTTCGCCCGATAGAGGACGCCTCCTTTCTGCAGGGTATCGCCGGCCCGGTAGATCTTGGCCTGGTCCCACTGGGCCACGCCGGCACAGCTGGCGGCCTGCGCCAGGCCGGGCAGGGCGGCGGTACCGGCGGCCAGGGCAAGCAGCCAGGCCAGGCGGCGGGGACGACAGCTTCGGGTCGCACGTTCGGCACTGCGCACAATCGGGTCGTACATGGGTAAGTCTCCGATCAAAGGGCGCGCGGGCCCCGATGGCGCCGCGCGTGACGCAGGTCCGGGCGTCGCCGGGGAAGGCGACGGAGGGGGCGGACGGAGGTACCTGGGAGGCCGGGGAGAGAGTCCGGCGCCAGGTGGGGACAACGTTGTCATCAATCGTGTGGTCAATCCGTGAGCGAGTGCATGGTTCGGGGATTTGGCGGAGAGCGGCGCTGGCGCGCGGTCGGCGGCCATCGGCGGAGCCCCCTCGTGGCTGGGGTGGGTCGCGTACAGCGGATTTCTGGGGTTTGGCCGGGCGGGTGGGCTGCGCAGGGGACGCCGTGAATCCATCCCTGGAGGCTCGGGCGCGCCATCCATGGCGCTTACGCCCCTGCGCAGCCCACCCGCCCGGCCACGGACAGGTTCCTGCGCGGCCAGCCACGGAAGACAGAACAAAAAATCAAAAGCAGAAGCCGATCGCTTCGCTCTTCAATGCCTGATTTCTGAAATTTCCTGGTTGCCGGCCAGCGGCCGGCACTACCGGGGAGCATCCACGCATGGCGTGGATCTACTGCAGATCGCGGAAATCTGTCGAAGGCGGGGTGGGTCCGGTTGCGGGGGCGTGAGCCGCATGGATGCGGCGATCGAGCCTTATCTGAT